>SDWN01000627.1 GCA_004195305.1 Neptunomonas sp.
CAGCAACTCAACGTGGTTCTTCAAAAAAGCAGGGGGTCAATGCCCTCGTTGCCTGTTTAGCCTTATGCATCACTCTGCTTCACTCTTCCTGGGCGCACGCTGAAACACCCCCCACCATCGCCGCAGGCGCTTATCACACCGTCGCGTTGAAGAGCGACGGCACGCTGGCGGCCTGGGGGTATAACATCCTGGGTCAGACGACGATTCCCACCGGCCTGACGGGCGTGACCGCCATCGCCGCAGGCTATCAACACAATGTCGCGTTGAAGAGCGACGGCACGCTGGTGGCCTGGGGGGATAACAGCAATGGTCAGACGACGATACCCGCCGGCCTGACGGGCGTGACCGCCATCGCCGCAGGCGGTTATCACACCGTCGCGTTGAAGAGCGACGGCACGCTGGTGGCCTGGGGCCGTAACGACTATGGCCAGACGATTATTCCCGCCGGCCTGGCGGGCGTGACTGCCATCGCCGCAGGCTATTATCACACAATCGCGTTGAAGGGTGACGGCACGCTGGTGGCCTGGGGCCGTAGCGACCAGGGTCAGACAACGATTCCCTCCGGTCTGACGGGTGTCACCGCCATCGCCGCAGGCTGGTATCACTCAGTTGCGTTGAAGAGCGACGGTACGGTGGAGGCCTGGGGGAATAACGACCAGGGTCAGACAACGATTCCCTCCGGCCTGACGGGCGTCACCGCCATCGCCGCAGGCCGGTATCACACAGCTACGTTGAAGAGCGACGGTACGCTGGTGGCCTGGGGGTCTAACGCTCAGGGTCAGACGATTATTCCCGCCGGCCTAGCGGGCGTGACCGCCATCGCCGCAGGTGCAAGCTACACAGTCGCGCTGAAGAGCGACAGTACGCTGGTGGCCTGGGGATATAACGGCCTGGGTCAGACGACCATCCCCACCGATTTCAACCTGCTTGGTCCTACTGTGACGCCCAGCGGGTCAAATGTCAGCGTTACCTCCGACGGGCTGCAAACGATGCGGTGGGGATCAACCCGCTCTTTCAGCGTCACCCCTAAGGGTAATTATGCGACAGACAGTGCCGTAGGCGGGACATGCACCTCAGGAACATGGGTGGGCAATCTTTACACCACAGGGGCGTTAACGGAGAGCTGTACGGTCAGCTTCAGTGCCACAGCCTCACCATACTTCACCCCCCTCGCCATCGCCGCAGGCTTTTATCACACCGTCGCGTTGAAGAGCGACGGCTCGCTGGTGGGCTGGGGATCTAACAGCCAGGGTCAGACGATCCTTCCTTCCGACCTGACGGGTGTCACCGCCATCGCCGCAGGCTTTTATCACACAGTCGCGCTGAAGAGCGACGGCACGCTGGAGGCACGGGGGGATAACGGCTATGGTCAGACGAACATCCCCGCCGACCTGACGGGTGTCACCGCTATCGCCGCAGGCCGGAATCATACAGTTGCGCTGAAGAGCGACGGCACGCTGGTGGCCTGGGGAGGTAACAGCCTGGGTCAAACGACGATACCCGCCAGCCTGACGGGCGTGACCGCCATCGCCGCAGGCGAAAATCACACAGTCGCGTTGAAGAGCGACGGCACGCTTGTGGCCTGGGGGTCTAACGGCTCTGGTCAGACGACGATTCCCGCCGACCTGACGGGCGTGACCGCCATCGCCGCAGGCTCTAATCACACCGTCGCGTTGACACGCGACGGTACGCTGGTGGCCTGGGGGTATAACAACTATGGTCAGACGACCCTTCCCGCCGACCTGACGGGCGTGACTGCCATCGCCGCAGGCCATAATCACACGGTCGCGTTGAAAAGCGACGGTACGGTGGCGGCCTGGGGGTATAACATCCTGGGTCAGACGACGATTCCCACCGGCCTGACGGGCGTGACCGCCATCGTCGCAGGCTATCAACACAATGTCGCGTTGAAGAGCGACGGTACGCTGGTGGCTTGGGGATCAAACGATCAGGGTCAGACGAGCATTGCCGCCGGTTTAAACCTGTTTAGCCATACCGTAGCGCCATCAGTTGGGGCGCACGGAGCCCTGACAGGCAGCACACAGCAGGTCATCATGTCCGGCACAAGCGCTTCATTCACGGTGACGCCGGACTCGGGCTATACCGCGGATGCGGCTGTGGGCGGCACCTGCGCCGCCGGGTCATGGAGCGGCACCACCTACACCACCGATGCAATTGCGGCCGATTGTACGCTGAGCTTCTCGTTTACCATTAACAGCTACCAGGTGACCTATGGCGGTAACGGCCATTCGGGCGGCGACGTGCCGGTAGATGGCAGTGGCTACGACTACGATACCAGCGTCAGCGTATTGGGTAACACCGGCACCCTGTCAAAGGACAGTTATATCTTTGTCGGCTGGA
>SDWN01000845.1 GCA_004195305.1 Neptunomonas sp.
GTAAAGGTGGTGTTCATTAACTCGGCAAGATTGGCAGCATTGTGAACCAAAGCTTTACCCGACAGGGTAAAATAGCCTTTCACCTGCTGCTCATCATCGATCGCGCCACGCACCGAGGCATAGGCGCGGATACCACCGGAAACACTGGCCTGCCAGGCCTGAGCCTCAGGATAACTACGTTCGCCACAGCCCAGCTCGGTCAAACAACAGGTGTAATAAGGCAACAGGTCTAACTGCGCATCACTCAACTGCGGCAGCTCGACCAGCAGCTGCTGGTACACCAGGCCGTTGGTGCCACGGCCATAGAACACCCGTTCGCCACAACTCAGAGTCTTAGTCTCACCTTCGGGAATAGATACGTCGGCGGGCACATCTTCAAGCCCCACCCTGGGCAGTATCGATTCATCGTCGACCTGATTCTGGCGTGCCTTGAGCGTACTCGCCTGATCGATCAGCAACTGTTGCTGCTCGGCGCTCAAGGTGTTTTTGATTACCGCCAGCCGATCCGCCTCGGCCTGGTCACGACGTTTCGCCAACCCGGCATCAGGGCGCAGAGTTAAGCGCACCCGATGCTGATTATCCAATAGCAAACGTTTAACCTGTTGCTGGATATAATCGGGCTGCTGAATTTTCTGATGCAGCGATTGCAGCACCGGATCCAGATTGATCGCCGCTACCGGATCGCCACGGTGAATTGCGGCACCCAGCCCACTTAACATCAGCTGCAGACCATAGGGGTAGCCATCACCGCCGATTTCGCGCTGGCTTAACTCCAGCTGGTGCAGCGCTGCCTCTATTTGCGACTGAGGCACTCCTTGCTCAACAACTTGCTCTAGCACCTGCAGCACCAACGCCTCTATCGCATCAGCCTGCTCGGGCTCGCTGCCTTCCAGGCCGCACATAAAGCTCATCTCGCGGTTGGAATCCTCCAGCCCGCACAACGGCGACGGTGCATTGCCCAGATCGGATGACTCGAGCGCAAAGCGCAATGGCGAAGCGCTGTTATCTAGCAGCACCTGAGATAACAGATGCGCCTCTAACTGCTGCTCCAGATCGGCACTATTACCCAACAACCAGCCCAGCACCACATGCGTTTTGGCGGCTGTCTCATCATCCTCAAGCGGATAGGCCTCCTCCACCCGGACCGGTGCGAAGTAACGCTGCTCGTCGGCGACCGAGATCTGCTCTGACTGCAGCTTAAAACGACTCAGCGCCTCGCTCTCAAAGCGATGCTGCAGTTCACTGACAGGCAGATCGCCAAAGGTCATAAAGACCGCATTGCTAGGATGGTAATGGCTGGCATAGAACGCCTTAAGCTGCTCATAGCTCAGACTGGGGATCACTTCAGGATCGCCACCACTGTTGTAGTGATAAGTGCTGTTCTGGAACAGATGTTTGGTCAGCGTTTGCCACAACAAACTGACCGGCGAACTCATCGCACCTTTCATCTCGTTATAGACCACACCTTTATAAACTAAGGGCGAGTCGCTATTACCCTCTTCGGAAAACTCGATCCGATGCCCTTCCTGAGCAAAGTCCAACTTATCCAAGCGACTGAAGAACACCGCATCCAGATACACATCCAGCAAGTTAAAGAAATCTTTGCGGTTCTGACTGGCAAACGGATAAGCCGTCCAGTCAGAGCTGGTAAAGGCATTCATAAAAGTATTGAGCGAGCGCCTTGTCATCATAAAGAACGGATCGCGCACCGGGTATTTCTCACTGCCGCACAGGCTGGTGTGCTCTAGAATATGGGCCACCCCGGTGGAATCCTGCGGAATCGTGCGCAGCGCGACCAGAAATACATTCTCAGTATTCTCTGCGGCCATATGATAATGCTTAGCCCCGGTCTCTTTGTGGCGGTATTCGGCGATCTCTATCCCCAGTGATTCGATCATCTGACGACGTTCGAATTCGAAGCTCGAAAAAGGCTGCAGGGCGGCAGTAAGGGTATCGTTCGACTGTGAAGATAGGCTACTCATCGGTGGTAGGGTGTCCTTTTAATAAGCACTTTATTGTCTCTAACCACGGGCCAAAATTCGATCCAACAGCGCCGTAGGTAGAACCCGTTTGAGAAACGCAAACAGATAGGTAGGTGTCGTGACATAGTAACGTTTTTTAGGTCGGTGTGCTGCAAGCGCTTTAACGACTTTTTTTGCCACGGCATCCGCAGGCAGAGTAAAGCGACCACTGAGACCGGGGTTGCTCAATCGTGCTTCCATCTGCGCATAGGCCTGATGATGAACACTCTGCGCTGGGTCGACAAAGCGTAAAAATGCTTCGCGGGCGTGCCGACGGAATAGGCTCTGTCTCTTATACACATCT
>SDWN01000850.1 GCA_004195305.1 Neptunomonas sp.
AGATGTGTATAAGAGACAGGTGACGTACTCGGTGCCGGGGAAGGCTGGGCCAAATCTATCCTGTTTAATAGTCGCGCCCGGGATCAGTTTGAAGCCTTTTTCAAACGCAACGACAGCTTTGCCCTGGGGGTCTGTAACGGCTGCCAGATGCTCTCTAATCTGCACGACCTGATTCCGGGTGCTGAGCTCTGGCCGCATTTTGTGCGTAATCACTCCGAGCAGTTCGAGGCACGGGTGGCGATGGTCGAGGTGCAGCCCAGTGCGTCAATTCTGTTGGCGGGTATGGCGGGTTCGCGGATGCCGATCGCCGTCGCCCATGGTGAGGGTCAGGCCGAGTTCAGCAACAGCGCCCAGCTGCGCAGTTTGCAGGACTCGGGCACGGTCGCGTTACGTTATGTCGATAACCGCGGTCAGGCCACCCAGGCGTATCCCGCCAACCCCAACGGCTCCCCCGAAGGTATCACCGGGGTTACCACCGGCGATGGCCGGGTGACTCTGATGATGCCGCATCCGGAGCGGGTGTTCCGTGCCGTACAGAACTCCTGGGCACCTGCCGACTGGGATGAAGACGGCGCCTGGTTGCGAATGTTCCGCAATGCCCGGGTGTGGGTGAATTAAGCAGCCTGTCGGGCTTAACACTGATCTACTGCGGGAAAGCCGACTTTGGCCATTTTTCACCCTATTTTTCGTTTAATAGAACCACTATTAGTCTCAAAATAGTTCGAAAACTGTCTCAAAGCGGTCTTACCCTCGCTACGACCGGTCAAGTCCGACAGGCGGCAAGCAGTCTCCTCGGCGTTCAGGAGCACTTAATCTCAGCGCCGCGGGGTGTTCGGTTGATATATAGGAAATTGTCATGTCAGTAAGACAGAGTCAGGCCTGGAAAGCCATCGAACAGCACCGCCGGGAGACGATGCAGGAAAGTACGCTGAGCCAGCTGTTTAGTCAGCAGGACGATCGTTTCGAGACCTTTGCGGTGCGCTCGGATCAGCTGTTGCTGGATATCTCCAAGCAGCGGATCACCCCACAGACGCTTGAGTTGCTGGTACAGCTGGCGCAGCAGCAGCAGCTCGGTAGTTGGATTGACGCACAGTTTAGCGGTCAGCCGATCAACAGTTCGGAGGGCCGTGCTGCGCTGCATACGGTGTTGCGTGCGCCGCGCGACAGTCGGGTTAGCGTCGCTGGAGACAGTGTTGCCGCCAGCGTGCATCAGAATTTGGATAAGATGGCGGGCCTGGTTGAGCGGATTCACCGTCAGCAGTGGCGGGGCTCCAGCGGCAAACCGATCACCGATGTGATCAATATCGGTGTCGGCGGCTCGGATCTAGGACCGCTGATGGCCTGTCATGCGCTGGAGGAGTTTCGGGTTGAGGACGCGCAGCGGCTCAAGCTGCATTTTGTCTCCTCGATTGACGGCTCGCAGCTGTCCGAGCTGCTCAAGCATCTGAATCAGGAAACTACCCTGTTCATCCTCTCGTCCAAGTCTTTTTCTACCATCGATACCCTGGCCAATGCCGACACCGCCAAGCGCTGGCTGGCGGAGAAGATCGACAATCCCCAGGTGCTATTGCAGCAGCATTTTATCGGCTGCTCGGCCAGTGCCGAAAAGATGACCCAGTGGGGTATCGCCGAAGCCAACCAACTGCTGTTCTGGGATTGGGTCGGCGGTCGCTATTCAGTCTGGTCGGTGATCGGTCTGCCGATCGCACTGTTGCTGGGGATGGCAGGCTTTCGGCAGTTCCTGGCGGGCGCCAACGCCATGGATGAGCACTTTTGCTCGGCCCCTCTGGCCAGTAATATGCCGGTGCTGTTGGCCGTACTGGGGATCTGGAATCACAACTTTCTCGGCACCCGCGGCCACGCCGTATTGCCCTACGATGGCCGACTTAAATACCTGCCCAACTATCTGACCCAATTGGAGATGGAGAGCAACGGCAAGTCGGTTAACCGAGCGGGCGAATCGGTGGATTATGATACCTGTCCGATTATCTGGGGTGAGGTCGGCCCCAATGCCCAGCATGCGTTTTTCCAGTTGCTGCATCAGGGGACCCAGCCGGTCAGCTGCGATTTTATCGCCCCGGTACTGCGCTACCGTAGCAATACCGCAGCCGGTACCCGCGATCAGTTGCAGCAGCAGCAGCAATTAACCCTGGCCAACTGCCTGGCGCAATCGCGGGTACTGATGCTGGGCGATCAGGCGCTGACCGAGCAGGAGCAGGCCCAGCTGACCCGTAATGATCAACGCTATCCGGGTAATCAAGCCTCAACCACCCTGTTGATGGAGGCGTTAACCCCGTTTTCACTGGGGCAGTTGGTGGCGCTGTACGAACAT
>SDWN01000153.1 GCA_004195305.1 Neptunomonas sp.
TCCTTGCAGCCCCCCAGCGGTGTGACAGATCGCTCCTGTAACACGCGCAGTAGACGCGCCTGCAGATCCAAAGGCATATCACCAATTTCATCAAGAAACAGCGTACCACCATGCGCTTGCTGCACTTTACCTTGCATCCCGCCCTTGCGTGCGCCAGTAAAGGCGCCATCCTGATAACCAAAAAGTTCAGATTCGATCAAACCTTCTGGAATAGCGGCACAATTAAGTGCAACAAAATTGCTTTTACTGCGTATACCCTGGCCGTGCAGCGCCCGGGCTAAGACCTCCTTACCTGATCCCGTCTCCCCCAACAGCAACAGCGGAATTTGATGATTCAAGGCCTTGGCGCCCTGCATCGCGGCGCGTTCAAATCGGGCATCCTCAAACACCACATCGCTCAGGGTAATGTCTCCCCCACTGACGGGGAGCGGGTGCTTCTTAGCCTGGGCTCTCGAATCTACCTGAAAACTAACACTGGCCGAACCCGGTACGTGTAACAAGCGGCCGTAAAGCTGTGATACGCCGCCTTTGCGTAAAACTAACGGGCTGCGCGGTGAACGAATAGATTGATCAACAACCTCCCCTAGGTTAATACCAAACAGATCGATAAAATCACGCCTACCTACTTCGATCGGATTGAGCCCCAAACATTTCCCCGCTTCCCGATCCATCGCCAGTAGATGGCCCTCTGACGTAAATGCCAATAACCCTTGCCATAGGCTATCGACAAATTCTGGTCGACTATGAACAGCGACTAAAATCTGACTGCGGTACTGATCCGTGAACAACCGATTTTCGATCAACCGGGCGGACATGCTCACCAAGCCCAAACTATGGAAAGACCCTAACCTCTTATCAGAAGTAACATCTAACACACCCGCGACACTCCCGCAGGGGGCGAAAATAGGTGCTGCAGAGCAACTAAAACTACCGACGGCATCGAAATAATGCTCGCTGCCTTGAATCATCATCGGCTTGTTATTTGTCAGTACGGTTCCGATCGCGTTGGTCCCACCCTCACGCTCCCGCCAGGAAGCGCCCGGTCGTAACGCGATACGTGCGGCCTTATCCTGAAACAGTTCACCGCCTAGACTCTTCAGCACCGTCGCCTGGTCATCGGATAACATCACCACTGAATCACGTTGACCAAAGTGTCTATACAAGGCTTCCATCTCAGGTATCGTGCTTGCGATCAACCGATGGTTTCGCTCCAGTAGCGTCTCAATCTCCGAGCCAACGTCAGTCTGAGGATCGGGCTGCTGGTCCAAGCGCAAACCAAATCCTAAACAGCGATTCCAGGACGCTTCAATTTCTCCCCGCAACATGCCCGCAGGCAAAACACCCTGCTCCATCACCATCCGCCGCGCCTGATGGGTGGTCTGGGGATCCATTCTGCCCGCTTGTATCGACATTGCAGTCACCTCGGTTATTACCGTTGTTATTGTTATTGTATCTATTGAAACGCTGTTAAGATTTTTAGCCTCGGGCGATCACCCCGGATCCGGTTGCTAGTCTCGGTCGAGTAACCACTTCCGGGTAGTAACACATCTTGCCTTGGCTACAGAGTTCCCGATCACCTCGAATCCCCTGAGCAAAGTCCATCACCTCCGCCTCCGCTGCGCCGCTGCCGATCCGATCGAGTACCTTCCGTACCAGCTCAACACTCTTCTGCTTGCGCTCAAGCGGCGCATCGCGACCAGCGATCTTGACTGAGACAAAATTGGGCTGATTCAGCCGTGGTAATGCACAGATTCCGCAAGGACCGTATGGGTAGCCCGCTTCGGTAACCGAAAAACCGCAACCAAACCGATACCACAGCCACTGGGCGTAACGGCTGTCGTTGTGTTCCAGCGCTTGCTGCTCCTGGTCGGTTAACTGCGCGGCATCATCGCGCACATACTGGTAACGGTAGTTATCCATACAGATCGCACCGCCCATAGGCCCAGGCAGATGGATGCTATGACAGACCCCCTCTTCGAACACGCAGCCGTCATTGAGAACAAAGGCTTCAAACTCCAGATCCGGCAGAGCGCTGGTCATGCGCGCCATCTCTTTGAGAGTCATATCCCGCGGGAAGATGATCCGGGTGGCGCCCAGCTCTCGAAAAAACTCACTGACTTGCCACCTGGTTATGTGCTGCACGGTCGCGTGCAACGCGTTATTGCCGATCGCATCAGGATGGCCGCAGACGAGATCCCGATGGATTGGGGCTTTGCTGAGACCATGGCCTATGCCGGCCTTGTCGATGAGGGTTTCGATTGCCGGGTTACCGGACAGGACCTGTCTCTTATACACATCT
>SDWN01000154.1 GCA_004195305.1 Neptunomonas sp.
GTCTTAAATGCAGGAGCAATTTCAGACCGACCCACATAAACCAACACCTCCCAGCCTGCATCTCTCTTTTGTGGGTCGGGCTTCAGCCTGACGCATGCAGCACCTTGATCGAAAACAACCCAAATCCACGAAGGAATATTGTTTTTTTGGGTGCGTCATCCCGACATAGATAACCCCCTGAGGGTTCTGTCAGAATGAAACCGACCCACAGGGATAATGAAAGAATAGATCGGCTGCATCGTGGCGGGGCTTGTGGGTAATCAGGTGGGTCGAAGTCCCATACGAGCCCCATAAAATCAAGCAGTTCCACGCAACTACGGCAAATTTACGGGGCGATTGACAGATAGGTATGGAACCAATTTACCCACCAGGTTAATAGTCGAGCCGGACTAGATGCGCTGCTTTACCTTGATGGCGATTGTACCGACGCCTAGGAACGCAACCCCCATGAGGACCAGTGTGACCGGCCAACCCAATGAGTTTGCGAAATGTTCAGCGGAGTAATAACCGATGAAGGCGAGCATCGCAATGACCGTGGTCAGCAACAGTGCCCGGCTTTGTAGCACCACACAGGCATACAGAATAGACGCCGTTACCGCAAGATAGATGAGTTCGACAGACGTGTTCTGCACAAGGTCGAACAAACCACTATAGGCCATGATCGAACCAATGAAATAACCGAGACCCGTCAGACGCGGATACCGCCCCTCTTTCTGCAAACCGTAAGCAGTTAACATCACACCCACGCCAATGATCAGACTCGCCCAATTAGCGGCGGTGAAATCCGCTACGAGATCGAACAAGCCACTGTTTAGCCAGCAGATCCCAATCAACAAAGCGGGTTCTACGAGCACAGGGTGAGGCGTGTCTTCAAGTGCAGTACCAACCAGGAACAACGAAGCACCAAGAATAATGGCGATATAAGCGATGGGGACGCCAAGCATATCTAGGCCTACATGTATAAACCCATAAACAAAAAAGAGCGACGTGAATGCCAGCACTGTGCGCCGGTATCTGCCAAACAGTGCGCTCAGGTGCAGGGCCATCACGCCGAATACGAAGAGCACGGCGGTATGCCAGTCGTCGCTGCGCGGCAACAACTCGTGGATAAGCACGAACCAACCACTGGTCATCATGATCACGCTGGCGAGCGTAAGTGGTAGAATAAGCCTTGGGAATTTTTTCTCATGCAAAGCGGAAACAAGAACAATGAGCAGAACGTAGCCAACCCCCAGCGTCACAAAAATCCGCATCGCACTGCCCATGCTATTCCAGAACATACCGATATAGGTGCTGATGCCTGCAAGAATAAAAATCGCGCCGAGATAGATAAAGAGAGTCTTGGCGATATCGCCTTTGTTGCGCCGACTGGACGCAGAACAGGTAGAGGCAGGCGCATAAAAGGCGGTTTCGACTTCGGCGGGAGTGATGTCGTAAGTGTGCATGAGTTGCGTTATATTTTTCATCGCGCCAGGCTTATCGGTTACGTTCGATATACCAAGGACTCCCGCCACCAGCGGCCAGCCCCATATTCCTCCGCCAATCAGCAACAATATGATAATGAGGACAAGTAGCGAAATCATGGTGACACCACCCAGCCGATGAAGTGGACGTTACGGCTGTAATATCGACCAACGGCATTCGGCAAGCGAATGCTGCGCCCATTTTTAGTCAGTACCGCTTCATGACGATAGCGCGAGGAATAAAACAGACCGCCGAATACATCACCCGAATAACGATCCCTTCCTAGGCTGAATTCGTATCCATCCGGTGCAATGCTAGACGAATCAAACCTCAGTCCTTCAAGATCAGGAACATCGATCAGAGTTGTTTTTGAAACTTCCTCGGGAGTAACGGGTGTTTTTCCAGCCGGAGCCAGGCCGGGTGGCAATAGGAAACCAATCTCCTTCACGCCCCCTGTTTTTGGGTCGTAGCGCCAGAGGCGCGGTTTCCGGCTGCCCTGCACACTACCCTGGTAGATTACCCTAACCTTCTGGTCAACGACGGATACTTGCACCCCATTCTGGTAATTGTTGTATTCCGTCATGTAAAGCACGCCATATTGCGGAGGCGCTACCAACAGGGTGGGTATCCCGGAAATCAGCAGGAATGCCACAACGAGTAACAGCGGTAAACCCAGGCCAAAAGCGATGGTGGGGTTCTCGCGAAGGAATGATTTCATGCCAACCTCTCTCTAATATGATGGCCATTATATACAGCTAAACTTGAAAAAAATTTAAGATATCTAAGCGCACGGACTCGAAAAGGCCACGGGGTCTTGCGTTTCGCCCCGATATCACCCTGCTGCTGACCTTGATCAATCCCGAGTCAATGGAGTCTGACCCCATTGGTTC
>SDWN01000164.1 GCA_004195305.1 Neptunomonas sp.
TTTGGAATCTGACTTACCCCTTCTCGATACGGGACATGCAGGGAATGGTGCCATTGTGTAGTGACGTCATTTGTGAGGTAGAGGTGCTCGGCCCTTTCACTATGGCCTCCTCCCGAAATCGATAGAACGCTATTTTATTTCTTTCCGGACCGGTATGTGGCAGTGTAAGGTAGGGTTGGTATTATTGAAGATTATATTGATTATACGAGCTCTCGTGGTTACTGTGCGCAGGTCGTAAATTGAATTTATCTACAATGGCATGGGCTTGACGTCAATTATGATGGTCGGGCGCCACCCTCGAATGTTTAATTCCATTTTGTTAAAAGGAGGCCTAATGAAAATCAATTGGAGCAGAATTTTCCTTAAACGTAGGTTCGAAATTAGCGGCCTGCTGGCGGCGATCCTGGCTGTTGCCCTGCTGGCACCGGCTCCGGCTCTCAGTTTTGAGTTTCAAGGTGGTGAGGTCGCTGGTAACCTTGACAGCACCCTGTCCTATGGCGCGGCATGGCGGATGCGAGACCGTGATCCTGCCCTTATCGGCACTAGAGTTGGCGGCACAGCACGCTCGCTCAACTATGATGACGGCAATCTCAATTACGACAAAGGCGATCTGATTAACAATACCGCCAAAATCACCAGTGAATTAGTCTTGCAGTACAAAAACTTCGGGCTCTTTGTCCGCGGCACCGCATTCTATGACTTTGAAAATAACGATGGTGAGCGGGCCAGAACGCCATTAAGTGATGAAGCCCTTGATTTGGTGGGGAAAGACGTAGAACTGCTTGATGCTTACCTTTCTTATGACTTCGACGTTGCCGAGATGCCTGCGCAAGTTCGGGTTGGCAATCAGGTCCTCAGTTGGGGTGAAAGTACCTTTATTCAAAATGGCATCAATGTCATCAACCCCTTCGATGTCAGCAAGCTGCGCCTCGCCGGTGCCGAACTGAAAGAGGGATTGATCCCGGTCGGCATGGTATCCGCGTCGATCAGCCCGACCGAAAATATCACCTTTGAGGGCTTCTATCAGTACGACTGGCAAGAAGTGAAAATCGATCCGCCCGGCTCCTACTGGAGCACCAACGATTTCGCCGGCGAAGGCGGTGACCGGGTCATGCTTGGTTTCGGCCAATGGTCAGATCAAGGGGAGAACTGGATCGGCGCTTTAGGGGCCGATGAAGACCTGCGCTTCAACATGGTGCCGCGCGGGCCGACGGTTTATGCCGATGATTACGGCCAGTATGGTGTCGCCATGCGGGTCTATGCTCCAAACCTAAACGATACTGAATTTGGCTTCTACTACATGAACTACCACAGTCGCCTGCCGGTCATCAGTTCGAGAACAGGCAGTGCCATCGGTGCACTCAGAGCGCAAGTGGCGGGCACTGCGGCAGGCACATTTGCAGCACTTGTTGATCCCTCCAATCCAGCTTCTGCGCCTGCAGCAATAGCTGCCGGAATAGCAGCTGGTGCAGCAGCAGACACATCTGGCGCTCTTGGTGCAGAGGCCGCAGCTATCGCATCGGGTGCGATTAATGCGGCAACGGCAGGCGGCTCGGCCTTAGCGAGCGCCTATGCCTTAAACGAATTTGCCCAGACAGCCGAATACATCGTTGAATATCCGGAAGACATTAAACTTTTCGGCATCAGCTTCAATACAAACCTAGGTGCCAGTGGCGTTGCACTGCAGGGAGAAATCTCCCACAGGCTTGACGTCCCCCTGCAAATGGATGATCTTGAGCTGCTGTTCGCAACCGTCGCGCCAATAGATGCAACAGGCTTGATGGCGGACAATAATCAAGTTTTTGACGTAACAACCCTTGCGAATCCCTACGAACATTATATTCAAGGCTATAAGCGCTTGGATGTCACGCAAGCCCAAACAACTGCAACCAAGCTCTTTGGGCCGACCCTTGGGGCTGATCAATTTGCCCTGGTTGGTGAAGTTGGCATGACCTATGTGCATAATATGCCAAGTAAAAGCGAGCTGAGATTCGATGGCCCGGGCACGCCCATTACCGGCAATGATGCTTTGGCCGTTTTTCATTTTGGCGAAACGGAACCCGCGGGCGCATTTGCCGATGCAACCTCCTGGGGCTACCGCATGGTCGGTAAACTCGACTTCAACAACGCCATCGGCGCGGTAACCCTGTCGCCACGGATTGCCTGGGCACACGATGTTTCCGGGACCACACCGGGACCAGGTGGAAACTTCATTGAGGATCGCAAGGCCATCACCTTGGCTCTACAGGCCAATTACCTGAACTCATGGACGGCCGATCTGAGCTACACGGAGTTTTTCGGTGCCGGTCGCTACAACCTGGTCAATGATCGTGATTTCCTGGCCATGAATATC
>SDWN01000384.1 GCA_004195305.1 Neptunomonas sp.
CGATGAGGGTTGGCGAAGTGTATTTCTGTCGTATCAGTTAATTTTCGAAAGAGGATTGATCATGGGACGGGAATATTTTTTAGCCGAAACCTTGTGCGCTGCCGATAAAACCGTAGCAGTATTACATCAACAGTTACATATTAACGATAAATATATTCACGTTGTCAGCAATGACTGTTGCGGCCTTAAGCGACACCATTTGCACTCTGCGAATTTTATTCACAAGAGTGATTTAGTTCGAGGTGCAGAACGAGGTCTAATGGTTGGATTAGTCGCAAGCCTCTTTCTTTTCTGTATTGCCGCCTATAGTTCACCTTTTTTTGGGGTGGCCGTTTCACTTAAGAATTTTGTTCTTTTTGCTGCGGCCCTCGGTCCTCTGTTTGTAGGTGGTACAGTGGGTGCGTTAATAGGCTTGTACAATGAGAACTACAAGATAAATCGCTTCCATCTAGATCTTGAACTGGGTCACCATCTAATATTGGTCGATTCAGATCAGCTGGGCCCTATCAAACGAGCCCTAGTAAGTTGCCCAGTAATAGATATGGGAGAAGGTAGTACGCTGATCCTACCGTTTGAAGAACAAGCTGCTATTAATAAGACTGCGCATTTCCAAACAGCAGCCTAAAGCATGCCGCTTGTTTCAGAAACGGATGAAAAACTGCGGTGACTGCCGCCTCCTAGCAGTCTGTCGGACGGATGTCCGACAGACATGATTTAGGCATAAAGCTTGGCGAATCCCCTGCGGCAGTGCATTGATGTTAAACCGACATCAGCACGGTTTTGACTTCGGTATAGTGCTCGATAGTTTCGGCGCCCATCTCTCTGCCTATGCCCGATTGCTTGAGCCGGTTTGATTACAAAGGTACAACCGGTTGCCAAGGCTGGGCCGAGTTTCCAAACTGCCAGCAGTAAGGGGAAGTTCCAGGCGATGATGGCGCCGACGACACCGACAGGCTCGCGCCGGGTATAACCGTGTAAAACGGCATCGGGCATATAGGAGACCGATGCCGGGACACTGCAGCTTTCAATTTTAGTGGCCCAGCCAGCCATATAACGCAGAAAATCGATGGCCACGGTTATATCGACATGTTGAGCTACGACGGAGGATTTGCCGTTATCGATCGACTCCAGCTCGGTCAGCTCCCCGATCCGGTTTTCCAGTACCCGTGCCAGATGATCCAGCCCCAGCAGTAGCCGGTCGTTCAACAACCGTGCAGCACTCAGGTGGATGCAGCTGGGAATCACATCGTTGGAACTCTGGCTCAGGTTGACCTGATCGTTGGGGTGGACGCGGTAATGGAGCTGCGCAGAGGCCAGGCTGGCGATCACCTCGTTGGCATTCATGTTGCTACTGGTGCCGGAGCCGGTCTGGAAAACATCGACGGGAAAGTGGTTGTCGTATTGGCCCTGGCTGACGGACGCCGCCGCCTGCTTAATGGCTGTCGCCAGCTTGGGTTCTAGTAGCCCCAGCTCGGCGTTGGCCGCGGCACAGGCGCCTTTAACCAACCCCAGAGCCCGAATAAAGGCCCGTGGCAGGCAGATGCCGCTGAGCGGGAAATTGTCTACCGCCCGTTGCGTCTGAGCGCCATAGAGTGCGTGGGCAGGCACCTCAATGTCACCCATGCTGTCGGATTCGATCCTGAAGTGAGTGTCGCTCATCGTAGACCTCGGACTTGGTATAGGCCCCTCAGCAGTAGTCGACAGTTTTCTCTGGGGCAGGACCTGCTTACAAGGGCCTTATTACAACCTGCCAGCTACAGTTTAGTCGTTGGCGCAGCCACGACCGACATCATCGCCCTGAGTCTGGCACGGGTATACGCCAACTTGCCGCTGCGGTCTAAGCATGACCCATACAAAAAAATGTTCTGACCGCAGTAATACCATGTCGATTCTCCGTCTACGTCATCTTGTATCAGCCGCGCGCTCACGCCGAGCAGCGCTGGCCGGAGTTGCCACGGGTTAGCTAGGCGAACGTAGCGTCACTCTCTAACATCGCTCACGATCGGCAGCCCTAACAGGCAATATCAGTCTCTTTATCGCCTTGTTGCGGTTGTTACCGATATATTGCCGCTGCAGTGAGTTGTCGGCGCCGTTGAAGCAATGTGGCGCTACAGGGATACTCGAGGTCCTGCATGCTTCAAGCAGAGATCAACGGCTATTGTCTTAATGGGCGAGATCGCGAGGAAGCGTATTTCCGTGGCGATTTTTTGAGTCAGGTGGCTTGCGCCAGCTCAAGCGTGTACCTTGAAACGCTATACAGTGTGCGGAGCCGTGTCGATCTGTGGATGGGGTCTGTCTCTTATACACATCT
>SDWN01000389.1 GCA_004195305.1 Neptunomonas sp.
GAGCAACTTAAAGAGTCTGTTTACGGTATTTTAGAGTGCCAGGAGCGGCGCCGGCTGCGGGTGTTTATCCGCCCGGATCGCTACGGACGCTTCATCACCGCGCTGGTGTATGTACCCCGCGACCGTTACAACACCGAACTGCGGCTGAAGATGCAGGAGATCCTGACCGAGGAGTTCGATGGTCAAAGTCTCGAGTATAAGGTGCAGCTCTCCGATCATGTATTGGCTCAGATTCAGTTTACTGTGCATAGCCTCAACATCCTGGAGCGCCGCTGGAATACAACCCAGATCGAGGCGCGGATGATCACGGCGATGCTCTCCTGGGGCGATAACCTACACCAGGGCCTGGTTGAGCAGCTCGGCGAAGCCCAGGGCAACGCCCTGATACGTCGCTACCGCGAGGCCTTCCCGGCCGCGTACCCTGAAGATGTCAGTCCGCACAGTGCGGTGGCCGATATCCTGCGCTTAGAGCGCCTCACAGACCAGGATTTCCTGACCACCTACCTGTACCGGCCGCTAGAGGATTTTCAATGCCTGCATTTCAGGGTGCTCGGCCAGGGGCCTTCAGCGGCGCTCTCGGATGTGCTACCGATTCTGGAGCACATGGGGGTCAAGGTGCTGGGTGCCAGCCCCTATGCGCTCAAACCCAAGGACGCCATCGGCTGCTGGATTCTTGATTTCAAAATTGCTCTAAATCGGGGTATCGATCCCGATGATCAACAGCGCCGCGAGCAGTTCCAGGAGACATTCGTACGCTGTTATCGCGGCGAGATTGAAACCGACGCGTTTAACGCCCTGGTGATCGCGGCAGGGATCAGCTGGCGCCAGGTCATACTCTTGCGCGCCCTGTGCAAGTACCTGCTGCAGCTCGGGCTGCCGTTTTCCAAGAGTTATATGCAGGAAACCCTGGCCAACAATGCCGAAATCAGTTGCCTGCTGGTGGAGCTGTTTGAGCAGCGTTTTGATCCGGCCTTGCACGCGAAACGCCAGGCCCGGGTTGAGGCCGTCGTGAAACGAATTGAAACGGCTCTAGACGCGGTCGAGAATCTTGATCAGGATCGAATTTTACGGCACTTCCTCAGCCTGCAGCAGGCGATGCTGCGCACCAACTACTATCAGACCGATGTTACGGGTCAGCGCAAAGCTTACCTCTCCTTCAAACTCAGCCCGGCGCAGATCCCCGCAGCCCTGCAGCAAGAGACCCTCGATCTGATCCAGCGCGGCTCAGCCGCAACTCTAGGCCAACGCCTATTATTTCCCGGCTCCGATCCGATCATCCTCCCTGAAATGGCCGTCACCACCGCACTGCACTCGGGGCTGTTCGCGGAGATTATCTGGGTGTATCCGGCCAGGGTGCCCATTGAGCAGATCGACGGCGAGCATATTGCGCGACAATTACTCGATTTCGGGGCGATCGATGAGGAAGAGGCACAGACCCTTAGCTTTGCTGATGGCGTATCCAGCGGCACAGTGCAGGGGCACCCCTTTCGCGCCGTCCATCCCGATGCCCTGCCGCTCATAGATGGTGCGGTGGTGCTGCATATCGATCTGAGTTTCTTCCAGCCGCTCTACAAGGGTGAGATCAAGACCCCCCTCTACCCCCTGCTTTTCCGTACGATGAAGGGGCTGGCCAAACCGGACTGGCAAGCCGTCACCGCGACCATCTCCTATTCCAACCGGTTCGGCAACCTGCCCCTGGCGACCCGCTTCATCGGCCCGACCCTGGCGAGACTCTTACTCGAGCCAAAGCTGCTAACCGCTCGGATGCCTGAAAACTGGGCCCGCCGCGACAAGACCCTCTACCTGCCGAACTTCTTCCAAACCGACGAAATCCTCAGCCTCTACCGCGAGATGGAAGCCACCACGCCCGAGGATGCATCGGTTAAATTTGGCCTTTATCAAACTTATCGCCAGCTCAAGGAGGGGGGTAAGGCGCTCGAATTTCTGGCCCAGGCCGTAACCCTCGACCCGGGGTACGGCCTTGAATATCTCCAACTGGCAACCCAGGCCCAGGAGAAGGGCCTCGCTGGTCAGGCGGTCAAGATGCTCCACCTCGCCGAAGCGACGATGCCGCAGGATCCATTTGTCACCCTGCGCCTAGCCGGGCGTCTCGCCCAACTGGGCCACCAGGCGCAGGCCCTCAAACTACTCGCGCGGCTTGAGGACCTTTCCTGGTCCAAGACCTATTTCCCAGCGATGACAGCCCGGCTTGAAGCGTTAAAGACGACAACCAGAGAAACAAAGCCAACACCTCAAATGGATTAAACAGGGGACTAATATGATGAAGATATCCAAACACTGTCTCTTATACACATCT
>SDWN01000829.1 GCA_004195305.1 Neptunomonas sp.
GGGCCAGAAAGAGGCCCAGATAGCCGTGGCCGAGGGCGAAATCAGGCGGCTATTCTGCGTGCTGAAGGCCAGCGCAAAGCGATTCAGACCCTTATGGAGGCAGCGGGCTCCAGCATCAAGGAGGAGCAGATCCTGAGCTACCTGATTGCGCTGGAATATATGAAGACCCTGCCCGATATCGCCAAAGAGGGAGAGCGGGTGTTCGTGCCCTATGAAGCCACCGCGCTGCTCGGTTCGATCGGTTCGATCAAGGATCTTATACCGTCACTTAAATAACAAGCTGGAGTTTACCTGGGAACCTGTTTTTTAGGCTCCCCCGGCAGTTAGTTGGTAACGGTTAGTCGTCAGTCGTGAGTAGGTAATGGTTAGTAGCTAATAAACGGTTGATTCAGCCACGCCGGTGTCGGTGTACTGCTGATCTGTAGGATACTATTAACCAGATGGACCCATAGGTTCCATCGCTATTTCTCCAGCGCCCCTGAAATATCCCCGGTTTTGTATAACTGTTTGGTTTTCAGGGGCTCGCATGGGTCTTAGACCCATGTTGACGCATCCTTGCGTCTCCTATTAGCTCACTGGGTTAATATCAATATTCGTTTTTGGAGTTAGACATGCTCAGCTATCGTCACGCATTTCATGCGGGCAACTACGCCGATGTCCTCAAGCACCTGGTGTTGAGTCGGACCTTGGATTATATGGCCCAAAAACCGGGTCCAATCTGCTATATCGACACCCATGCGGGCGCCGGGGGTTACAGTCTGGTCTGTAGCGAGGCAAAAAAAACCGATGAGTTTAGTCAGGGGGTCGGGTTGTTATGGGGGCAGAAGGGGTTGCCACCCGTACTGGCCGAGTATCGGGCGCTGATCGAGCGCTTCAATGAGGGCAAGGCGCTGCGTAACTACCCGGGATCACCCTGGATTGCGCGGCAGTTATTGCGCAAACAGGATCGTCTGGAACTGTGTGAACTGCACCCCAAAGACCATCCGAATCTAGCGCGACTATTTAAGTCGGAGCGGCGGGTTAATTGCCATTTTGGCGATGGCTTCAAGCGCTCGCTGGCATTGGTGCCCCCGATCGAGCGGCGTGGTCTGGTACTGATCGACCCCTCCTATGAGATCAAAAGTGACTACGCCACCGTCGTGACACATATCAAGGCGCTGCATAAACGCTTTGCCACCGGTACCTATGCGCTCTGGTATCCGCTGGTGGATGAGCACCGGGTCCGCACGCTGGAGAAGGCGTTTATCCGCAGCGGGATGCGTAACATAGAGCTCTATCAGGTCGATGTGACCGAAGATCACAGCCAGCCAGGGATGACCGGCAGCGGTATGATTGTGGTCAATCCGCCCTGGACCTTAAAAAAGGATGTGACTGAGGCGCTGCAGTGGTTCGCGCCCAAAGTCAGCGATAGCGGCAACGCGCTGTGCCGGGTAGAGGTGCTGGTCCCGGAGTAATGGTTCCGGGCCTAATGATCGTCGTTATCCTTGTGCGCGCTATTCTTGTGGTCGTTATGGGGCGTATTGGTCGGGTACGCCGTATATTTACGGGCGCTGCCACGGACTTTGTCTGCGGGATATTTACGCTCGTTCTGCTGGGTTTTGTGCACCACCGCTTCGAGAATGTCGATGTTTAGCTGGTCTGCCAGACGGACCAGATAAACCTGGACATCGGCGATCTCATCGCTGACCGCTTGGTGCTGTTCGGCGGTCAACGTTTTGGATTGCTCCTCGCTCAGCCACTGGAACGGCTCCAGTAACTCGGCAGCCTCCACGGTTAACGCCATCGCCAGGTTCTTAGGCGAGTGATACTGCTGCCAATCGCGCTGCTCGGCGAAATCGCGCAGGTAAAGTTTGAGCTGGTGCAGATCTTTCATACGGTTTTCCTCGATAACGAGTCTCGATCTATACCCCACTACTTAACTTGCGCTAGCGCGGGGCGCTCGTGTGGATATTACCCGGTTAAAGGCGAGGGTTCGCTGCTTGATCAGCGGGGTTCGGTAATCTGAGCATTAGGCTCGGTGATAGGATCTGTTACACTACGGGTTTTCCAGTATTTTTGCCGTTAGTGGAGTCGTTTTATGCGTTTTGAAGGCACCGATCAATACGTCGCAACCGACGATTTGCGAATGGCGGTTAACGCCGCGATCACCCTGCAGCGTCCGTTGCTGGTTAAAGGGGAGCCGGGCACCGGCAAGACCATGCTGGCCGAAGAGCTGGCGGCTGCGCTGGGTAAGCCGTTGCTGCGCTGGCACATCAAATCGACCACTAAGGCGCAGCAAGGCCTGTACGATTACGATGCCGTATCGCGATTACGCGATTCTCAACTCGGCGATGATCGAGTCCACGATATCAATAACTATATCCGCAAAGGGCTGCTATGGCAGGCGTTCGCTGCCGATGAGCAGGTGGTGTTGCTGATCGACGAGATCGACAAGGCCGATATCGAGTTTCCCAACGACCTGCTGGTTGAACTGGATAAGATGGAGTTCTTTGTCTACGAGACCGGTGAACGAATTCAGGCGAAGAATCGCCCCATTATTATCATTACATCCAATAATGAAAAAGAGCTGCCCGATGCCTTCCTGCGGCGCTGTTTCTTTCATTATATCCAGTTTCCGGATAAAGCAACGATGCAAAAGATCGTTGATGTCCACTATCCCGATATCCAGCGTAAGTTAGTAGAGGAGGCGATGGCGCTGTTTTTCCAGGTGCGCGAGGTCAATGGCCTGAAAAAGAAGCCCTCCACGTCCGAGTTGATCGACTGGTTGAAACTGCTGATGGCCGACAATATCCCGGCCGAAGTGCTGGCCAATCGCGATCCGAACAAAGCCATTCCGCCGCTCTACGGTGCCCTGCTGAAAAACGAGCAGGATGTACATATGCTTGAGCGGCTGGCCTTTATGGCCCGGCGCGAAGCCCGTTAGCAGTTCGAGACGTCAAGCCGGGAACTTGTTATGTTGATCGATTTTTTTGGCGCGCTGCGCAAAGGGCGGGTGCCGGTCACTCTGAAAGAGTTGCTGACGCTGATCGAAGCGATCGAGCAGGGCCTTGCGTTTGCCAATCTGGAACAGTTTTATTTGCTGGCGCGACTCTGCCTGGTTAAGGATGAGAAGTATTTTGATCGCTTCGACCAGGCTTTTGGTGACTACTTCAACGGCCTGGCGCAGCTCGAAGGCGAAGGGCTGGTCGAGGCGCTGATCCCCGAGGATTGGCTACGCGCCGATTTTCTGAAGCAGTTGAGCGAGGAAGAGAAGGCGCAGATCGAAGCGCTGGGCGGCCTGGATAAGCTGCTGGAGACCCTGAAGCAACGTCTGGATGAGCAGAAAGGTCGACATGCAGGCGGTAGTAAATGGGTCGGTACCGGTGGCACGTCACCGTTCGGCCACGGCGGCTATCACCCCGAAGGGGTGAGGATCGGCGGTGAGAGTACGCATAAACGCGCGGTCAAGGTGTGGGAGAAACGCGAGTTTCGTGACCTCGATGATAACGTCGAGTTGGGCACCCGCAACATCAAGGTTGCGCTGCGCAAACTGCGCAAGTTCGCCCGCACCGGCGCTGCCGAGGAGCTGGATCTGGACCATACCATCCGCGCCACCGCCAATAATGCCGGTTATCTGGATCTAAAGATGGTCCCCGAACGGCATAATGCAGCCAAGTTACTGCTGTTTTTTGATGTCGGTGGATCCATGGATCCCTATATTCGCCAATGCGAACAGTTGTTCTCTGCGGCCCGTAGCGAATTTAAGCATCTGGAATACTTCTACTTCCATAACTGCCTGTACGAGAAGGTGTGGAAAGATAATTCGCGCCGCTCCAGCGAGTCGATTCCGACGATGGATCTGATTCATACCTACGGTTCGGATTATCGGGTGATCTTTATCGGTGATGCCTCGATGTCACCCTACGAAGTCGCCTACGCCCACGGCAGCGTCGAACACTACAACGAAGAACCGGGCCAGGTATGGTTACAGCGGGTACTCGACCACTGGCCTCAAACCCTGTGGCTAAACCCGATGGCCGAGCCACACTGGCGTTATACCCAGTCGATCGGGATGATCCGGCAGCTGTTTGCCGGACATATGTATCCGCTAACGCTGGAGGGGATGGAACGGGGCATTAAACAGCTGTCGCGGTGAGCACTCGCCAGGATTTTTTTGGGCAGGGGTTTAGCACGTTATACCTGAGCCGTGACCAGAGTCTTCTGACTCGCCAGCAGTCTGTCGGACTTGACCGGTCGTTGCGAGGGGAAGACCGATTTGAGGCAGTTTTCGAACTAATTTGAGGCTATAAATCGGCAGGACAGCCGATTTACACAGCAATAGCTGCCCGTAGGGCAAGCTGCAGGGACGCAGCTTGTGAATAGTGGTTCTATTTAACGAAAAATAGAGTGAAAAATGGTCAAAGTCGGCTTTCCCGTACGACTGCATGGATGCAGGAGGTAGAGCAACGCAGGAGCAGTTGCCGAGTAGATCAGTGTTAAGTCCGACAGGCTGCTAGGGCGGACGTTGCGCACGCAGGGATCCTTGTGCTTGGATAGCGCGGCCGTTTTACCACGGCGGCATTCATATTTACACAATAGGCATAGGATGAAAAAAGTTTCTTTATGACGGCCAGCGGCAACGCCTTGCTCGGACCCAAATGCTGACGGGTTTATTTCGTATCCCGTATCGGCCTGCCCGAGCGATATTTGGCCGGCTTGCTAAGGCTTCTGCGTAGTTTCGGCGCGCAGGATCAGGCTTTTCTCTTCTCTAGCCAGAGCTGCTGGCTGCTTGTATTGCCGAATGTACTTCGCACACTCATCGGCAGGCAGCGGTTTGCTGAAATAGAATCCCTGCAGCTCGTTACAGCCATTGTTACGCAGGAAATCGATGTGTTGTAACTCTTCGACCCCTTCGGCAATCACCCTAAGGTTCATGCTTTGTCCGAGCGCGATCACGGCTTTAGCAATCGCTTCATCGCTGGCTGATTTACCAATGTCGAAGACAAAGGATTTATCGATCTTGAGCTTGTCGACTGGGAGTTTTTTCAGGTAGCTCAGCGAGGAGTAGCCCGTACCAAAATCATCAATGGACAGCTTTAGTCCTAATTCTTTCAATGCGTTAAGCCTTAGGATGGTGTTTTCAGGCTGACTCATGATAAAACCTTCGGTAATCTCAAGCTCTATCCGCTTCGGATCGACGCCGCTTCGTGTTAACGCCAGGCGCACATCCTCGATCAATTGATTCGACATGATCTGTGGCCCCGCCAGGTTGATGGCCATACTGATGTTGTCGATGCCTTGATTCTCCCAGTGTTTGAGCTGGGCGCAGGCTTCCATCATGACCCAGCGTCCGATATCGATAATCTGACCATTCTCCTCGGCAATGCCGATGAACTTATCTGGAGGCACCATTCCTCGTGTCGGGTGGTTCCAACGGATCAGTGCCTCAACGCCGACGACGCGCTTGGCGTCGATGTCAAGTTGGGGCTGATAGTAGAGGAGAAACTCCTGCCGCTCGAGCCCATGGCGTAAGCTGGCACTCAAACTCAGACGCTCTTTGAGCCCTTGAGATTGCTCCGGGCTGTAGAAGGAGAACTGTTTTCGGCCTGAGGTTTTTGATTGATACATGGCGATGTCGGCATGTTTAATTAACGTGGTCGCATCGAGACCATCGTCTGGAAAAAATGCAATGCCGATGCTGGCAGAGACGAATAGCTCCTGCTCTTCAACGTTATAAGGGGCCTCTATACATCCAAGCAGCTTGTTAGCGACCCGCGTTGCATCATCAACCTGGGCCACATTATCCAGAATAACGATAAACTCATCACCGCCTAGCCGAGCCACCATATCCTTTCGCCGCACCAGCGTACTCAACCGCTCCGCGACCTGTGTCAGTAATGCATCACCCATCGGGTGGCCGAGGCTGTCATTGATCTGCTTGAAATTATCCAGATCACAAAAAAGTACCGCCAGTCTGGTCTGGGCATCTCTCGCCTTCGCTATTTTGCGGTTTAATTGCTGCTGCAGATGACTCCGATTGGGTAGTTTTGTCAGCGAGTCGTGATTGGCCAGCCATTGCAATTGCCGCTGCACATCCATCTGTTCAGTGACATCCATGCCGATGCTGAGGATGCTGCTGGGGCTGTCTTGCTGGGTCAAGGAGGAGTGAATCCAGGCGATGGTATGTGGGGCGCCCTGTGCATCATGGCAGCTGGTTTGGTGGCGGTACAGGTGTTGCAAACCGGAATACAGCTCATCGAGTTGTCTGGCTTGCTCATACTCAAGGGTACCAAAGAGTTCAGAAAACAGCCGCAGGTGGGTCTGTTGTTCGGAGTATGCGAATAGTTTGCGGCCGAATTTATTCAGACTTCTACAGCGTCCCTGGTTGTCTTGCACCAGAATAACCGCCTGGGCGTTGTCGAGCAGCCCGGAGACAAAATCATTCTGTCGCGCTAGTTCCAGGCTTTTACGTTTAAGTTTCAGGTTGCGGCTGCGCATCTCCCGGTCGAGGCGTTCCAGTTCATCTGCCAATTGCACCGTGCTGGTCGTAAGCATGGTCAACTCATCGGCATATCCTAAACGCAGATAAGGCGTGTTGTGCTGCAACTGTTCACGGACCTGATTAAAGTCTCGCCGTGCCAGAGAGGGTAAGTTGCTGGCGACCCGGGCCAGCCGGTCCAGGGGGCCGTGTAGTAACGTGGCCAGAAGCAGGCCGCTGCCCAGCAATGCCCCGAGGGTAATGGTCAGCTGGGTAATAAATACCTCGTTAATCGCCGTGTACTCGCTGCTAACGTCGGCAATCTGAATCCAGTAGGCCTTTTGCTGCGGATCAAGACCGTTCAGCGGTATTAGTGATACTTCATAGTTTTTACCGTCTAACGCCAGATGATAAGAGCCATCGCCAATAAAGGAGTGAAGACGGGAGATGGTTGTTAGTAACGGCAAGGTTGTACGCTTGTTGCTCAGTGCGGTGACTTCGAGTTGCCATTCAGGCAGTGCCGCAGCGGTCGGAAAAGGCGCTTGCAATAACACCCCAGTCTCCCAACCACTGCGTTTTTGTGCTTGCAGTACAATCTCTGCGAGCGATGTCGAAATCCCTAGGCTCCCCGTCTCTGCCTGAGCCAGAATGATCGGGACGGAGGCTAAAACGCGGCAGTTGGTATCACAGCTCAACCCCACCGCGGGCTGCTCGGTGCCGATCGCCTGCTTGTTTAAGGCCCGTAGGATCGAATTGTCAGGGCCCTGTTGCAGTATTAAGCCCTGATCGGCGGTGTGTGCCTGGAGCTGATCGAGTCCCCAGAGTAGCTGAGTGGATGCAAACTGCTGGCGCAAATTAGTTTCTAACTGATTAGGATTCAACGCTTTATTATCAGTTTGGATCAGCAGGGTCAGGTATTCCAGCCGCTTGATCAGTCGTTGCTGGGCGGACTTTATCTGGTTGTCGAGGATGTTGAAGCTTTGGTACTGGAGCTGATGCAGTCCGCGCTGAAGTTGTTGTTCTCCGTGCAGGTAGGATAGCCATGAAACGCCTAGGGCGATGACCAAGAAGATCGCCGACATCAGCAGTAGTAGTTTCCATTTCAGGCTGAAAAACCGTTTGCTCATGAGGTTCCTTGTCAGTGTGTTTGCGTGCCGCCTGTATCCGGGGGGCATGGATTAAAAACGATACGCTGCTTGAAACAACAACATATTCCAGCGGCGCTTGATGGTGAACGGATTCGGGTTGTCCTGCCGGGAGAGCCAAGCGGCTCCTTCAATGCGGTGCAGTTCGGTCTTTAGATCCCAGCTAGCGCTGGGTTGGTAGCGCAGTCCAAGGGTCCAGTCTTTGGCATAGGAAAGATAGCCAGGTAAGCCCATCTTAAGGTTAAACCCGGCGCCGGTGTGATCAACGCCATGAATATCCAAATGATCGATACGCGCCATCATCTGCCACTTGGGGTTAACGCGGTAGTCGGCCTGCAGGTAGATCGCTTTCAGCCTGCTTTTATCCGGCAATGGCAATAAGGGACCGAGCCGGATCCAATTAGTTTTGGCCTGCATCATTTCAGTGGTAAAGCTCCAGAGTTCCAGGTTGTACTGGGCTGAAAATATCACCATCGTTAGATCGACTTCACCGGGCCCGAAGGGGAAGTTGGCCTTGGTGCCGGTTAGTCCAAAGCGCCAGGGCTGATTGCGGGGTTCAACCATAATCCGGGCCAAGCGTACTCGGCTGTCGGAAAAATTACGGGCCTGGGGCTCTCCCAGAAACAGCGCCTCGGTCTCGTCTCCGGTTTGCAATTCTCCCTGTTGGATATCTACGAACAGATCCCCGAAGCGGCTCGGCTTGCGGTAATAAAGCGCCACGCCGTCAGAGGATAGCTGTAACTCCCTGACCTGATCGAAATAGATCGATTGCGGCATGATCACCCCCGGTCGGGTAAAGGCGATATCCCGGGTCGCGTTATAGAAGCCTAAGGGGTTCTTGATCCGGCCGACGCGAATCCCTGCTTGTTGATCGGCCTGCTGTAGAGGCGACCAGTCGGCAAACAGATAGTCGATTTCAGGCTCACCATCACTGCTGCCGCCCGCGCGGCGAGAGAGTATCTGGCCATTGAGTTTGAATTGTGGATTTAGCTGGATAAAACCATTCAGCCCCAGCTCGCGATAATCAACAGAGCCATGGCTGTCACTGGAGTCACCGTAGAAACTATTATGATCGCTGAGTACCCAGCCTTGCGAGATAAAACCATTCCAGCCGCCCTGTGGCTCGGCAGATAGCTTGCCATGTCCGAGCAGCAACAGCAGTGCTAACCCAAGTTTCAGCGCCGTCTTGATTTGAAAATCTGATCTATGGCCGCTTAACAAGGTAGATGCCCTCCATTGTTGGCTGCGGCATCAGATAGCCGATGGCCCCCGGTGTTGTCGTCAATGTCGTTAACATCTCTGCTTCGCTGCTAACCTGAATCGGTGCAGTGCCGGTGCCGGAGAAAACCCCCGTGTCCCAGATCTGTCTTAACTGGTAGGGAAAGAGCCCAAGCACCGATTTACTGAACTGGCGATGCAATCCTTGTTTATCGGCCAGTACCACGACCTGAATCTGCGAACCATCTGGCCAGAGTGTCAGGCGCATGGAGAAAATTGACCGTAGAGTGGCTTCCGACAACGGCGAGACGGTGACGCTTTGATTGACATACACGCTGACAGGATCGATTGCAGCGGGATCGGCCCCAACAGCCGACCCTGAAGTGCCGAAAATCGTCGCGCATAGCAAGATTCGGGCAGTTACGGGCAGTGATCTATAGCGGGCTGATAGGCTATGCATCCTGATGATGAGGTCCCTGCGTGGCGGTTATAACTTGGTTTGACTGGGTCCAACCTGCACCTGGCTGGCCGCTTAGTCAATCCGCCAAATTAGCATTGTTGAATAGAATATAGAGCATATATTTAAAGTCGCACGTTTTGAATATTTAATCCTAGTGTTTTAGTCGGATCTATAATTTCAAACTTGTGTTTGATTTTTTCTGCAGCTGTGGTAGAAAAGCGCCTCACTTATAAGGAAGCGTTAATGAAACTATCAATCAAGACTCTTGTTGCTGTGGCTTTTTCCGGGTTTATCTCTTCTGCCTTTGCTGCCGAATCTCTGACTGTCGCGGATCTGCATGCCAAGCGTGTTGAGCTCGGTGGTCAGCAGGTCAGCATTACCGGTAAAGTGATTAAGGTGAACCAAGGGGTGATGCGGCGTAATTTTATTCATGTCCAGGATGACACCGCTGCGGGTGAAGTCGATCGGGTGATCTTTACCAGCCAGCAGGTGGCAGAGGTGGGCAGCCAGGTCACAGCGACCGGAACGGTCAAGCTGGATACCGATTTTGGCATGGGCTACTTCTACCCGACGCTGGTTGAGGAAGCGACCTTTACGGCTGTCCAGTAAGCTTTTCAAGGCTTTAAAATAGCCTCATCTGAGCGCCGATGAGGCTGTCAAAAGAGAGCCCGACGAAGGGCAGTATGGCATCGGCGATCGGTTTGATCTGTTTGTCGATATAGTGCTCGTAATCGATGCTGCTCTTTAGGTACTCCAGCGGCTCGGGGCCGTTGGTAGTTATCACGTAGGCGATCGTCCCCCGGTGCTGATACTGTAACGGCTGGCCCCTATGTTTATTTTGCGCATCGGCCAGGCGTGCGGCGCGAACCTGGGGTGGGATGTTCTTGACATAGTGGGTGAGTAAGCGCCGCAAGCGCTTGCGGTATACCAGTTGCTGATCATGTTTGCCGCTACGCGTCTCTGTGACGATTCTGCGCACGTAGTCTGAGGGATCCTGATCCTGAAAAACCTGCAGATAAATCTCGCGCTGAAATGCCTTGGCTAACTCGGTCCAGTCGCTGCGAATGGCTTCCAGGCCCTTGAATATCAGTTGTTCACCGCCATTCGCGTGGATCAGCCCGGCATAACGTTTCTTGCTGCCGGTATCGCTGCCGCGAATCGTTGGCATCAGGAAGCGATTGAAGCGGGTCTCATACTCCAGTTCCAGATGTGATTCCAACCCATGTTGTTGTTCGAGCAGGGTCTGCCAGTGCTGGTTGATAACGGCGACGAGTTCCCGGCCCAGGCTATCGGCCTGTTCAGGGCTGGGTTGGCCACGCAGATGAACAAACAGTGAATCCGTATCGCCATAGATGACGTTGAGACCGCGCTCTTCGATCCAGGCCGTCGTCTGCCTGAGGATGTCGTGGCCACGCAGGGTAATGGAACTGGCGAGGCGGGTATCATAGAAGCGGCAGCCTCCCGATCCCAGCACGCCGTAGAATGAGTTCATCAGGATCTTCAACGCCTGCGAGCGCGCCTGATCACCGGCCTTTTTGGCGTGCTCGCGCTGCTGCCAGAGCTTGGTGATAATATCGGGCAGGAAGTTCTGCGTACGCGAGAAACAGGCGCCACGATAACCCGCGATGGCGTCCTCTGGGGCGCGTAAACCCTCTATCAATCCAAGCGGATCGATCTTGAAGGTGCGGATGATGGCGGGATACAGGCTCTTGAAATCAAACACCAGGACGTTGTGATACAGCCCCGGGATCGAGTTCATTACGTAGCCCCCCGGGCTCGCTAGGCCTCCACCTTCGGGCAGGTTAGGGGCGATATACAAAGCCCGGTGGAGTTTGGGCAGATAGAGGTTGCTGAAGGCGGCGACCGATCCCCCGCTGCGATCCAGTTCCAGCCCGGTAAGTTGGGACCTGAACACTAAAAACTGGAGGATCTGGGTGTGCTGGAAAATATCCCACACCAGGTGGCAGTCCTCTAGGTTGTAGGCTGCAAGCCTGGGTTTATTGTGGATAAAATCCTGGCTGATGCTGGCCATGCGGGTGTCAACATTGTCGGTGAGCTTGCCGCGTCCGAGCAGCGCCTGAGATACCGACTCGAGACTGAAACTGAAAAACTGGTAGGTGGCGGTTTTCAGGGCGGCGATTCCGTCGATCAGCACACGCCCGGGCAGGGTCGCAAAGCCCGTGTTGCTATCATCTCGGGCATCCCGCCAGCTGGCATGACCTGTCTCTTATACACATCT
>SDWN01000626.1 GCA_004195305.1 Neptunomonas sp.
CGGTAATCGCATACATAACCCTACGTGAGCCTGTATTCCTATCGCTCGTCGCTGTGATAGCTGAGGATCATGGGTAATCAGGTGCTTGTATAACCAAAAGGGCCTGCTAAGCCGCGCCTTGATTGCGAATCAGTCTGAGTGCCAGAAATGATTTGGACTTGTTCGCAGGTTCCCTTGGTAACGGCAGGATCTGCGGCAAAGGAGTCGTCAGAAGCAGGAGGCATGAGCGTCCCGTCTGACTGTGGTTTCAAAGGGGGGGCGCTCATAATAGCCGTACGTAAAACGTTTACAGCAAGGGTTAAGAAGTCCAAAGCAAAGCTGAAGGTATAATGCGTTTTGTCATAGTCGTCATGTTTTTGCGGATGGATGATAGAATCGATGCTGACTTGGCCTTTTTCTTTTTTCTCTTGCATAGGTTACTGAAAATGAGTGCGCTTGGATTTATTAATAACCAGCCTATAAACCGTAAGATTGGAGGTTTGGTGGGGATGTTACTGCTGCTATCGGCCGGATCATCTTTTTTTGGTATTAGCAAGATGCGTGCTATCGGTGAAGAGATGAGTTCGGTTCAGACCGAAATTATTCCGTTAATGGAGCTGGTTAATAGCGTCACTATCAGCCAGCTGGAGAAGGCGGTCAAAATTGAGAAAGCGATGCATCTTGATGGTGACGGCAGTAGAGCGCAGGAGCTAGGCACTGAGATTAGTGCTCTTGGGCAGCGCATCGAACTGAACATCAAGCGTGGTGAAACAGCCCTGGCGGGAGCCAAAACAGGCGCTCGCAGTGATGATGTGTACGCAGTTTTAGAGGCTCTGGAAGCTAGCCTAAGCAATGTCGCCAGTGAGCACCGAGCTTACCAGGACAGTATTGATGGCTTGCTTGGCAAGCTGATCGAAGGCCGTTCGCTATCGAGCTATGAAACCATCGGGGTTATTCAGGCGCAGGAGGCTTTGGAACAGAATTTAAGGCAACTTACTGTCGGTGTTGGTGAGTTGACCACAAATGCAATCGCTCTGGTCAAGCGCGAAGAGGGGGCGGCTATTCAAGCGATGATTCTGCTGGGTGCCTTGTCGGTGGTTTTTGGCCTGTTAGTCAGTGTCCTAATCGCCCGCGCTATTACTATACCACTGCGAAGTGCTGTTGCCGCAACTGAACAGCTCGCTGAGGGCGACCTAACTATCAACTTCCAGAGCGAGGCGACGGATGAAACCGGCCAGTTACTGAGTGCCATGGGCGCCATGTCCAGTAAGATCTCATCCCTGATAAGACAGATTTCAGCCGCCACCGAGCACCTGTCTAGCGCCACCAGTGACGTGCTTGGCGTCACCACTCAGACCGCGCGGAATATCGAAACCCAGACAGAAAATCTGGACCAGACCAGTGTCGCGATGAATCAGATGTCGCTAAGCGCTCACGATGTCGCCCAGCATGCCGCTAGCGCGGCTTCTGCCGCGAAGCAGGCCGAAAGTGAAGCGGGCAAGGGGCGGCAGATTGTCGATCAAGCCTATGCATCAGTAATCAGTTTGTCGGGAGATATTGAAAACGCCAAAGATTCAATTAACCGACTCCATGAGGAAACTCAAAACGTTGACACAATTCTGGCTGTGATCACCTCGATCGCCGACCAGACCAACCTGCTGGCCCTGAACGCCTCTATCGAGGCAGCTCGTGCCGGTGAACAAGGACGAGGTTTTGCGGTAGTCGCTGACGAGGTCCGCTCGTTAGCCAATCGCACTCAGAAATCGACGGGTGACATTCAGGAGCTGATCAACAAGCTCAAGAACGAAGCCGCCACCTCTGTCGCGGCTATGGAGCGTGGCCATAGCGAAGCTGAAGTCACCGTCAGTCTGACTCAAAATGCCGCCCAGGTCCTGCAAACAGTGACCATGGCGGTCGATCAGATCACTGAGATGAACCTGCAAATTGCCAGTGCTTCGGAAGAGCAAACCACGGTTGCAGAGCAGGTCAACGCAGCGATCAGCCAGATTAACGACAGCCAGAAAGACAATTCTGCCGGAGCCCAGCAGATCTCTATTGCCACTGCTGAGCTGGCCGAACTGTCCAAGCAGCTACGCAAGCAGGTATCCCAGTTCCGTGTCACCAGTTAATGTCGCCAAAGCCTTGATGGTTGCATGGTTTATTCGCTTAAGAGAGCCGAGTCTCGCCCGACGGCATGGATGCCGGAGGTCGCGCAATGCCGGAGCAGTTGCCGAGTCGGTTAGGGTGCCCCCCACTCTCTCGCCGTGCGGACCGTCTGCGCCATCACTCGGTTAAGCTCGTCTGTTGCTCGATCCGGGTCGTCCAGTTCGCCGGATTCTGCGGCTATCTCCAGCACCCGCAATAA
>SDWN01000830.1 GCA_004195305.1 Neptunomonas sp.
AGATGTGTATAAGAGACAGGGTTGTTAGCATCGACAGTACCAACCTGGGGGTGCTGGTACGGGTTGCCCAGTTTGCACGGGAACGTGGCGCGCCCGCGCCGATTATCATCTCGCCCAACCCCAGTATTACCGGCCTGCTCCATGGGATCTGCTTCGAGCAGTTGTTTACCATACTGCCATCGGCGGATTATAAGGCCGAGCAGTTGACCGAGCTGACCCCGCTCGCCGCCGACGAATCGGCACTGCTGATTCTGGTACTGGAGGCGCATAAACGCCTATGCGCTCTCGACGAAAAAAATCACGCCGAGTTTCAGGATCTGGTGACCGCTCTGGAGCAGCAGGCAGGGGGATCATCAACCCCAAAGTAGAGCAGCCGGGATGACAGCAGACAGCTCTACAGAGAAAGGTATCTAAGCTGCCGAGCATGAACCTTCGCGAGTAAAAAGAGTGGCATCCCTGCTCCGATCAACGCCATATCCGACGGGGTATCCCAGATAACCCGGAATACCCAAAAAAGCCTCGGCATCCTCGCCGCGGGTCAGCGCCCCCATCCTTGCGTTTCCTATTAACCCGCCGGATTAATAATGACCAGTCACGTACGTTTATTGGTTAGCGCAAACAACCCGTACAATCTGTCAAAATTACCCCAGTATGTGGGTAGAGCGTACGTTATCTTCTTTAATTGCAAATAGGGCAGCAGTAGCACGCGGTGGGAAGCTCGCTATAACTTTAGGCGGTGCGCGCTGCGGATCTCCTTGTCCAAGCTGGCAAATACACCGGCCTGCTTGGCGTATTTAGGCCACTGCGACACGACCTCCACAATCTCATCAATGATGGTGCCCGCTTCGCTGCCTGCAAAAGCGGCGCCCGGAGCAATCAGATCATCACGGGTAAAGTCGTCGCGCTTGGCGTTAATGCTTATTTGATGCGAGTTGACCCAGGGTGATCCGGGCTTGTAGCTGAAGGCCACATCAAAGGCGGGCGCAAGCTGCCAATTCCCCCCCTCTTTGAGCAGGAATCCAAAGTTCTTGGCGTGGTCGTCGTGGTTCCGGGCGACCACATTGAAAACCATGCGCCGATACATCTGCAGGGCAGCTGAACGCGGCAACCGTAACTGTCGCATGACCGAAAAAAGTTGCTCGTAACTGTAATGGCCGGGCTTTTTAAAATCGGCGTGATCCATCGCGCATAGAGACTGGTAATGGAGCTTGGTATTGCCTGTACGATCAAATCGCTTGGTCATGAAGTGGGCGCGTTGGCTTTCTTCGAGCAATTCACAGTGTTCCATATTGATGCCCGCATCCGTGGCCATCAGGTAATACGCATATTCCATGCGACCGAATCCGACCGGATCTCCGAAAGTCTCCTTGTTCTTTGCATGCTCAGCGATACCATCGAATTTTAACAGGTAGTGCTCGTAGCCATTGGGGAGACGCCCTTGTCCGCTGCGGATTTTGGTCCTGGTTTTGTTGATGCCGATAACCGCTTTGGCCCTGGCGCCACCGGCGCTGGTGCCAACCTGAAGCATGGTCGTCAAGGCTGCCGCGCTACTGCCGCTGAGGGATGCATGGATGCTCTCTCGATCATCCAAGATCTGCTGGGCCATCTCAACGAGCGATGCCAATTCTATAGGCTCAGCGCCACCCCGGGCATCATTGATGGCTGGGGCGTATTCCAGTGCGCCCATGCCCCGCTTACCGGTGTAGAGCAGGCGATCGACCGCTGTGAAAGACTCTTTATCCCGTCCAGAGCGGGCCAGCCAAGCGTCGATGACGGCATTCCCGAAGTCATCCGGTAACGTGTCGGCAAACGCGCCTGGTAATCCCTTGTATGTTGCATAGGTCAGTGCTGGAAACTGATAGATGCGTTCGGACAGGGGGAGGCGGATAGGAGAAATCTGCACGCCACTGCGAATCCATTCCGGGGTGTACTCAAACGCGCAGATACCGCCTTCATAGGAGATGGCTCCGACGGTTTTACCCCAGAGCTGAACCTTAGCGATGCGGTGGTCCTGACCTACCATTCCGATTCATCCTTGTCTGCGTTGCCGGGAGGGTTATTACGTGAGGCGCGCTGGCGTTTTTTGCCCTCCAGTTTCATCCGCTCTACGGGGCTGAAAGGCCGTTCGGGTAGCAGGCTGTCAAACTGATCAAGTTCACCCAGTGTGCGTAAGATACCGATCAGCACGGAGAGCTTGACCTTGCCTTTTACCGCGTTGCGATACGTCACCTCAGAAATACCCACCTCCTCGGCGACAACTGCTTGGGAGAGGTTGCTTTCCAGGCGACGATCCTCGATGCGTCGACCAATTTCGGCCGCGATCGATTCATCGGTCATGGCGTAGTAGTTCATGATGTTTCCCTAAGCGTAAAAAACACTTCGTCTATCGTCATTATATCGCCATTAACGAAAGAAAACCTCTGCTTATATAAGCATAGATGTATTTGGCTGAGAGTTAATCCTAAAGGATATAAATATTTCGCTTAGCGTGGTATATGCGGGATAGACGAAATAAAATCATCGCTTAAGATTGCGATGTGTTTGCAGAGGAGCATTTGAGCCGCGGGGTGCAGATCTGTTTGCTCAACAGATCGCGGATTCAGCTTTAAGGTTGGCACCTGAGGGCGGGTTGGTCGTAGCGCGTACCTGGCCGCGTTACTCCTCCCCCCGAAATGCCGCTGCCGCGCGCTCGCCCGCAGCCAGATCGACGCGCGTCAACAGGTAGCCCCCGAGCAGAAACAGTACCAAGAGGGACAGGATGCCAGCTTGGTGACTGCCGCTCAGCAGCGTGAGCCCGCCTACCATGAGTGGTCCCAGGACGGCGGCGAACCTGCCCAGCATGTTGTAGAAACCGAAAAACTCCGTGCATTGATTGCTGGGCACCAAGCGTGCATAGAACGAACGGCTCAGGGCCTGCACGCCGCCTTGAACCAGTCCGATGATGACCGCCAGCAGATAGAACTGCCAGGCAGCGTCCATCGTTGCGCTGAACAGCGTCACCCCCATATATACTCCCAGCGCAATCAGTATCCCTTGTTTGGGGCCCAGCCGTTCGCCGACCCGGCCAAACGCAATCGCGGCTGGAAAACCGATAAACTGGGTGAGTAGCAGCGCGGTGATCAGATCGTTCGATTCCAAGCCGATCGCCAGGCCATAATCCACCGCCATTCGAATTATGGTGCCCACCCCGTCGATATAAAGCCAGTAGGAAACCAAAAACAGGAACGTCTGCGGCAGTGCCCGGAACTTTCTCAGGGTGGTCCGCAGCTGCCGGAATCCTCCCCCTAACGCGGATAGCCCGATGGGGCGGGTGGTGGTCGGTTCATGGACAAAAAATGCCAGCGGCAGACTGAACAGCAGCCACCAGGCGGCAGTACCCAGAAACGCGACCCGCACCGCCGCGGAGGCATCGACCAGGCCGAAGGTGTCGGGACTCAGGGTCATCCAGACATTAATGGAAAACAGCAGGCCGCCGCCCAGGTAACCCAGCGCAAACCCCAGTGCCGACACCCGGTCCATCCATTGTCTGGGGCTGACCAGCGTCAGCATCGCGTCGTAAAACAGGTTGGCGCTGGAGAAACCCACCACCCCGGCCAGATAGAGCCAGGCCGCAATCTGCCACTGCCCCTGCTCGACCCAGTACAGTCCGCCCGTCATCAGTGCACCCAGCGCGGCGAAGATCAACAGGAATCCCTTGCGCCTCCCCAGCTGGTCGGCGATGGCGCCCAGAATCGGCGCCAGCAGCGCCACCATCAGACTGGCCGCCGCATTAAACAGGCCCAGTTGGAAGGTACTCTCGGTCGCAGCCAGGTCGGCGGCCCAATACTGCTTAAAGAACAGCGGAAAGAATCCTGCCATGACTACGGTTGCAAAAGCGCTGTTGGCCCAGTCGTAGCAGGCCCAGGACCAGATCGCGCGGCTGTCGGCGGAGGATGGGTCGGCAGAGGGCTGGCCTGAAGGGGGATATGTCATAGAACGCTGCTTAAATCATTGGTTAGTGGATCGAAATGTGAGCCGAATAGTAACGCTATTCGGCTCATAAAAGGATCCTGTCGTACCTATAGTCTTCGCCTTAGGCTAGGAGGCTGACCGAGAACAGACTGATCTACTCGACAACGGCTCCTGCGTTGCTCTACCTCCTGCATATATGCAGTCGTGCGGAAAATCCGGCTCTCATAAGTTAATGACGCGCTGTACCGTTTCGCCAAAGGGATGACTACCGATCGCTATCCGCTCACCCGGTTCGGGGGTTTTCTCAATCCCTATCCGGACAGGGAGGCCGCCGCAGTATCCCCCTTACCGAACAATGTTGTATCCATGGCTGGTTTTAGAAAATAGCGGAACGGGGCAAATGTCTGTTGATGACTGTCGTTGCATTGCAGTCGTTCTGCCCCATCAACGTCGGCCCGCATTTGGCAGGGTTGCGATCAGCAACGAACAACCTATACTTGCTTGTTCTTAAGCGAGGACTCTAATGAAACAAACAAAGCCGTCTTCCCGGCCGAAAGGAAAAAAACTGGTCATGTCACCTGTCTATCGATGTCGACAGGAAACTCCTAAAAAAGGCAAAGGCAGCTACCAACGTCACGCCCGTTATCACTCAGTTGATCGCGGGTTTTTTGCTTTCTGGGCATTGGGAAAATGGTTGCTATGAAGTACTGGGACGGCCGTGGCCACACGGACTAAGGTAGATCAAAATCCCGGTCATCTCTCCTTCTGTTGAACCCCACAGAGCGCTACCCTTTAGCAACGACTAATGGTTGTTTGCAATGATCGGTTAGGTTTTCTCAATCCTTCTAGCGTCTAAGAAGCGTTGGAATGTTCATATCGGCAACGTCTAAAACCCTATCAGGGTTTTTATTGCCATTGGTCGCTTTTAACCGGCGGGATCTAAGCACCGCGTGCTGATCGGCGTCGTCCGTATTCGCAAGGGCTGCACGTGCGCGTTTGTTCGATTTCATCCGTATGCCGTCATCGGCAAGTCCTGTGGCGATGAGTGTCACAGTCAAGCGATCCTGCAATGTTGAATCGATCGAGGTGCCGATAATGACAGTGGCGTTATCGCTGATGAGCGCATCGATATAGTCTCCGATCTGAGTGAACTCCCCAATTGAGAACTCGTCACCGCTGCAGATATTAACCAGGATGCCTCTGGCCTGATCTAAATTATCTTGTTGTAGTAGCGGGCAGGTTGCGGCTCTGGTGACCGCCTCTATTGCGCGATGTTCACCTTGGCTTTCCCCTTGACCAAACATCGCCAGGCCTTCCTCGTTTAGGACGCGTTTTACATCTTCGAAATCCAGATTGATCAGCCCGGGTTTGCTGATCAGGCTGACAACGCCTTCCAGCGCGGTACGCAGCACATCATTGGCAGCATTAAAGGCTTCGATGACTGTGATTGACGGATCCAGCGCCTTCATCAGGTTTTGATTCGGAATCACCAGTAATGCGTTCAGGTTGGCTTTGAGTGCGTGGAGGCCTTCCTCGGCGATTCGGTAGCGCTTTTTGCCCTCAAAGGCGAAAGGCATGGTGACGATGCCCACGGTCATAACACCCGCTTGGCGGGCGATCTCAGCGATAACCGGGGCTGCGCCGGTGCCGGTGCCACCACCCATTCCAGCGGTTATAAATAACAGGTCGGTGTTCTGCAGGCTGTCAGCGATAACTTGCCGGTCTTCAATGGCCGCTAACCGTCCGACTTCAGGGTTGGCACCGGCACCCAGGCCTTGGGTGGTTTCCCAGCCCAGGGGCATCGACACAACGCCATCACGGTATTCCAGCGCCTGAATATCAGTATTGGCGCAGATCAGATCGACCGCGTCCAGCTCACCGCCAAGCAGGTGGCGAATGGTGTTGTTACCTCCGCCACCGACTCCGATCACTTTGATGGTTGAAAGCTGCGAGTGTGGTTCGGCAAAACTAAATGTTTCTGACATGGCATCCTATGGCGCAAGGCGTTGACCGCGACACATGTGCGAGGTCATTGATGTCCTAATGATAGTTCAGGAGTGCGTCTGAATCTGTCGCGTTAGAAAATGCTTTGGCGGATCCTGTCTGAGTATTTGAATCGTTTAGCTTGGGCTGAATCGGTTGTTTAGCACCCTCTGGTTTTTTAGTAAGGTTAACAATTACGATGAGCGGTGGTACAAAGGTAGGTCGGATAAACGAGAGCCGCTTGATAGAAAGCCGACAGCGGCATAGTAAGCCCCTTTAAGATATCAATCCATTAGCAAATACGGCTTTCAATAGCCTCGATTTGTTGCTAGCTCGCCGTTCTATTGAGGAACCTTTAATGGGCCAGGAAGGCATTCAAGAAGGCGTGTTCGAGGCCTTCAAAAAAACTGTTGATAAGCACTCTGACGCTACGTTTGAGTCGCTTCACCGGCTCCGCAGCGGGCACAAATGCATTGGCATCACCGGATTGAGTCGCAGTGGTAAATCTACTTTTATTACCAGCTTAATCAGCCAGCTGCTTAATCATGAAAAAGCCAAGCTTGGAGCGTTTTCGCCCTGGATCTCTAAGCGAATCAAAGCGGTTAAAGTTCATCCGCTTGGCGATCGTTCACTGAGCGAGTTTCCTTATAGTGACGCCATAAAATCTTTGACAGCAGTGCCGCCATCCTGGCCAGATTCAACGACCGATATCAGCGGCTGTCTGCTTGAGATCAAACTGCAAAAAAAGGCCCCATGGCCCTGGGAGGCAGACACTAAAAGTGTCTATTTAGAGCTTCGTGATTATCCGGGAGAGTGGCTGCTTGATCTTCCCCTGATGGACATGAGCTTCTCGGAGTGGTGCTCGCAATGCGCAGCACAATTCACCCAGGAGCCGCGTGCTTCTTTGCTCGGTGGCCTGCTTAATGAGTTGCAGCAACTCGATCCTTTAGCGCCCTTTAACGAAGTCAAACTGACCGCGCTAAAGCAACAGTATGTCGAGTTTTTAAAGCGCTGCAAGGAGCAAACACATGCATTGAGCTTGATTCAGCCGGGACGATTTCTTATTCCGGGTAAATTTTCAGACGAGCAGGCGCTTCAGTTTGTGCCAATTTTGAGCTGCAACGCGCGTACCCGAGCGCAGCTTGAAGGTGCGGATGCCAACAGCTACTTCAAAATATTAGAACAGCGCTACAACGCCTACGTAGACCGGGTTGTTTCTCCATTTTACAAGAAGTTCTTCCGCCCGATCGATAGGCAGGTTGTGTTGGTTGATGTCATCAATGCGCTCAACGGTGGCCCGGAGTACATCGCCGATATGCAGCATGCATTATCAAATATTTGCGATAGTTTTTCGTACGGGAATAGTAGCCCAATCATCAAGTTGTTCAGCCCGAACATTGAGAAAGTCATCTTTGCTGCGTCGAAAATTGATCAAGTTGTCGCCAAAGATCATGACAATGTCAGGCAGCTGCTCTCATCCGTTGTCCGTAAAGCCCTTGAAGAGGCCGCCTACAAAGGTGCAGAGCATAAGTCAGAAGCTATTGCCGCCATTCGTTCTTCAGATGAAGCGGATCTTCGCGGTTCGTTCGGATTAAAAGGCGTAGACCTCGAGGGTGAGTCTATTGGCTACATCCACCCCATCATGCCGGATCACGTTCCGTCAACGGATGAGTGGCAGCCGTTCGTAGCGTGGAAAATCCCTATGCTTAGGCCTCCCTCAGGTGTTCGTTGTGATCAGGATCAGGCCATCCCGCATATTCGTATGGATCAGGTGCTGCAAGACTTAATCGGAGATATGTGTTCATGAGCAAGGACGGTGCACAAGGTCGAGGTGAACCAGCCCAAAGAACCCAAGGGCAAACATTTCGTCTTCATGATGACGAGCTGCCGACGAGCCCTCCTGATGCCATTGACGCGAGTCCGACTGCGGCACAGGCCAGCAAGCTGCACTATGAACCCGTCCGGCTGGGGCGTAAGCGTGTTAAAGGGCTCAAATGGTTGGCAATACTGGTGCTGATCTATGTGAGTGGGTTGCTGCTGTATCAGATGTACGCGCTGGCTGATCAGATATGGCGTCTGCACTGGCTGCTGGGGGCGCTATTTATGCTGTTTGTTGCCGCATTACTGATTGCGATAGCCGTGGCGCTAAGAGCGTGGCTCATCGATAATGACAAGCTCTCAACCGTACATGCGTTTCAGCACCAGGCACGGCGCTTTCGGGAGCGCAGGACGCACGGCCAAATCATCCTTTATGTGCAGCAGTTGGCGGAGTTTTATCGCGGTAAACCCCAGGCGGTTGGTTACGAAAGCATGCAGGCGTCCTTGCCTAGCTATGCCGATGATCAAGAGACGCTGCAACATATCGAGAATCACTTCTTGTCGACACTGGATGCGCAAGCATTGGCGTGTATTAAGACGTACAGCAGTCAGACCGGTGTCGCCGTCGCGCTAAGCCCCTGGGCATCCATGGACATGCTCTTAACGCTCTGGCGAAACATGGTGATGATTGAAGAGATTGCAAAGATTTATGGCATTCGACCCAGCTACCCCAATAGATTTAAAATTCTCGTACAGGTACTTAACAACATGGCCTTTGCGGGCAGTTCAGAGTTAGCGCTGGACTATTTGGCCAGCGTTAGCGATAACACGCTCACGTTTCCGCTAGCGGGTCGAGTCGGTCAGGGCCTGGGTTCCACGCTGATCTCAGCACGGATAGGGCTGTCAGCGGTTAATCTGTGTCGCCCGGTGCCGTTTGCTGATTCACAAACGCCTAAACTGACTGCTCTTATGGCATCAATCGCGCGTGACGTGCTTGCGCGTCTTGGTTCAATCGATGCGTTAAAATCAACGCAAAGTAAACGGACGTAGACAATTAATTGACGGGGCTTCGGAGGGATCGCCGCAAGACTTTCTACCGCCGCAGGCCTTAGCGGGTATACGTGCGCTGCGTTATGCAGATGCTGAGTATTTCTTCGTACTCGACCGGGACTACAACATGCTGATGCACCCTATCCGCGCCAAGGTGGACGGGAATGTTGTCAATATCAATTTGGTATCAGAAGAACGCTCTCAAGGTGCTCTGCATATTGCCCAGTCGAGCGAAGAGCTGGCACGACTGGCTGAGCATCTTGAAGAAGTTTCAGAACGTTTCACCGTTCAGGGCTAACGCCTGCGGCATGATGAAGGGGCCGATCGGCCCCTGAGCGCGGGGCTCTTAGCTGAACTCATAACCGAACTCTGAACTCTGAACTCTGCCTTCGGGTCCGCGATAACGGCACCGACTCTCGCGCTTGCGGTTGTCGACGGCGCCGATCAACGAGATCGTTACCGCGCACAGTGAATTAAAAAACGCGCATACCCGCTGCAGCACAACCGCATGTGATCGAGGCAGTACGACAGTTTGGGGCGTTTGCTGCGGATAAAAAAAGCGGGCGGATATGTATGCCAAGAATGACCGGCTCCGCCCGTGGGTCGTCAACGCGATGAGTATTTGTTAACGACACTCCAAGTGTAGGTCCACATTTGGGTATCTGCCAGTCGATGGGGATGGAATAACAGAACTAGGAGGCTGACCTACTCGGCAACAGCGCCTGCGTTGCTCTACCGCTACGCTCGGTCAGGCTCCTAGGAGGTTGTCCGAGAATAGCGATCGTAGCGAGAGAGGTTCATTTTGAGTCAGATTATTCGATCATTTGCAAAGATAAATCGGCAGGACAGCCGATTTACACAGCAATAGCTGCCCGTAGGGCAAGCTGCAGGGACGCAGCTTGTGAATAGTGGTTCTATTTGACAAAAATGAGCGTGTAATCTGGCCGAAATGAGCATTTCGCAGTAGGTCTGTCTGTTCTCGGACAGCCTCCTAGTGATCCGTCTGGCGTTTTGGCAGTACCCAGTTCTGGCGAGGAAAGTGGCAGCTGTAACCGTCAGGGAGATGCTCCAGGTAGTCCTGATGCTCCGGCTCTGCCTCCCAGAACTCTCTAGCCGGTTCTAGCTCGGTGACCACCTTGGCGGGCCAGAGTCCCGACGCATCCACATCTGCGATCGTGTTCAGTGCGATCTTATTCTGTTCTTCATTCAGGTAGTAGATCGCCGAACGGTATGAGGGACCCAAGTCGTTTCCTTGGCGGCTGGGGGTGGTTGGATCGTGGATTTGAAAGAAGAATTCCAGCAGACGACGGTAGCTGATCCGGTCGGGGTCATAGCTGATCTCGATCCCCTCGGCATGAGTGCCGTGATTGCGATAAGTCGCGTTAGGCACGTCACCACCGGTATAGCCAACACGGGTTCGGATCACGCCTGGCAGTTTGCGAATCAGGTCCTGCATTCCCCAGAAACAACCCCCGGCAAGAACAGCGCGCTCAGTCATATTGATCTCCTCTTGTTGCGGTATCAGGTCGTTTTATTGTGTAGGCACAAGCGTAGCACGACGCCATCAGAAAAGAGCATCCTGATGCGCTGCTGTGGCATTGTGACAGGTTAAAACATGGCAGGTGTCTGTTCGCACTTAGCGGCTTGGATTGGGTAAAAAACATGCCAAGCCATCAACCACCGGGTAGGATTCAGCCTCCTAGCGGAGGTTCATTCCTTCAATTGGAAGTAGTCCACTATTTTATTGATCCATCGGCATGGTTTAGCGTCGGCTCTGGCAACATCTTTCCGGTATGGCTAAGCCTGGCTGACACCCACTGAAACGCATTATTTGTTGCGCTCATGATTAATTCGGCATTCCAATTGAGCGGAGGTTTTTGCGTATTCTGTACGCTTTTTTCAGCTCCAGGTGAATCTTGGCGTCATCAGCGCTATAAGTTAATGCTTTTTCCCAGAACATAATCGCTTGATCGATGTCTGTGACCAGGGTTTTCCGACCTAGATCGTAATAGTGCTGTGCCATCTGCTCACGGAGACTCTCTTCGAGCAGTTCAAGCCTGTTGGAGGTGATCCCCTGCGCGGCGGCTTGGCGGAGTAGCGCCCATGATGCGTCCAGATCGCCCTTTTTCTGGAACAGCAGAGCCTGAGCCAGGTAGGCCTCTTCGAGCCAGCGGTTCAGGGATAAGGGGCGTCGGTCGGGTGGCCAATTGGCGCTGCTTTTGATCAGTTCAAGGTAGCGTTTCTGATCGTAGAGCGCTTTGGCTTTTTGTTGTGGTTGTGGTTGTGGCTGGGCGTCGGCGGGGACTTCCTGGGTCTGAATGACAACATTCGGGGCGGAGTCCCTGGTGGGTTCTGGAATCGATGCGGGGCGCCGCTTGCTAGGTTCCGATAGTTGCGTGAAGGGTCGCTGACCGGGCTGGCTGGCCAGTATCGTTGCAGTAGCATTTCCCATCATCTCGGGTTCCTGGACGCCTTGGCCTGCGATGATGTAATTACTGTGTTCTGCTAGCTGTCTTTTTTGTCCCGGCTTAGCGTTTTTAACCAGTTGGCGTAGCTGCATCTCTCGAACGGAGGCCTGTCTAAGGAGGTTGAATGCTTCTAGGTTTGCAGGATCAATCCTGAGGGCGGTGAGCAGTTCCCGCCTGTCTCTTATACACATCT
>SDWN01000855.1 GCA_004195305.1 Neptunomonas sp.
AGATGTGTATAAGAGACAGGTATTCTAGCGGCGGTCATCGCCCGCCAGCACAGTGGCACGGGGCAACGGGTCGATATCAGCATGACCGATGCGGCCTTCGCCCTGAACGGGATGGCAGGAGCCTGTGCGCTGGCAGGCAAAGTTGAGCCGCAAGCCGATAAGATGCTGCTCAACGGCGGCTCTTTTTATGATTACTACCGCACCCGCGACGGTCGCTATTTTTCCGTAGGCAGTCTCGAACCACAATTCATGGCGCGTCTGTTCGAGACGATCGACAAACCACAACTGGCCAAACTCGGCCTAAGCCCTAATGCCGATGATCAGCAACTGCTCAAGAGTACCCTTAAAGAGGCTTTTGCGGAGCACAGCTTCGCGCATTGGCAGCAGGTCTTTGCCGACGTTGAAGCCTGTGTCGAACCCGTGCTCAGCGTCTCAGAAGCGGCATGCCACCCCCAGTTGCAGGCACGCGCTATGGTCGTAGAGGTTCCCACGGAGCAAGGTGACTGTCAGCAACAGATCGGAGCGCCGATTAAGTTTTCCAACCACGCGCCCCAGTATCCGCACACTGGAGTGGCCTTGGGAGCCCATACCGAAGAGATTCTGGCTGACTACGGATTCGACGCCAACGCGGTCGAGACGCTACGTAAATGCGGTGCGTTGGGCTAAGGAGACAGGGTAGTCTGAGGATTTGTTGCGCGTTAGAAACGCAAACACCGACAATGCACCCATCAGCATCTCAATTGAGGGCTAATGGGCACGTTGTCGGTACGGGTAACCGCGAACGAGACCGCCGACTAAACCAAGGACAAAACCTAGAATAAAGCCAACGACTTCAAGGCCGATCAAACGGCCAATGAGTTACTTACTCTTCGGCTGCAGCAACAGTCTCAGACTGCTCGCTTTCTGCGTTCTTCTTCAGCTCAGCCACCTCTCTTTTGAGTTCAGACGCTTCTCGCTTAGCGGCCTTGAGCTTGGTGTTAAGATCTTTAGATAGCGCAGTCTGCTCGGCGATCTTTTTCTTCTGATCCGCTAACTGGCGCTTCTGACGCTCAGGATCAAAAACCTGATACGCCTTGAGTGTCTTCTTGGCTTCAGACAACTCAATAGAGCGCTCTTTAAGCTGCTCGGCGAGCTTGCGCGCTTTGACATCCTGTACAACTACACCTTCAAGCCGAAGTATCTGCTGGGCAGTATTCAACTTTTCGATCTCGCGGTACAACTCTTCATTCTCTGACGCCAGACGGTCGTCACTACTTTGACGCGCCTCACCAAGCTTAAGAGCCAATGACTTAGAAGCTTGCTTCTCTGCAGCTAACAGACGATTCAGCTCATGGTTCTCGGCTTGTGCTTTTTCTAGATCAACGGCGCTGCTTTGTGTGCTTTTGATAGAGGATAATTTCAATTGAGACATGTGTGGACGTGATACCTACTTGAGTTTGCTGCTTCTAGCTGAGTGAGGTCGATTCGTTCAGCATCTGTATTTTAATGCGCCATTATAAAGGTAATTAGACCCAGATTGCTCACCATTTGTTCAATCAATTAACTTTATCCAAAATAAATCGTGACAACAGCGCTCTAAAGACCGTCACAAAACCCAAACAGATCAACTAACACATTGTAATACAAGGGTTTACAGGCAATACTCCTGAAACAACCGCCCTGCCCGAAAAACCGACCCGCGTTAACTGTTCTGAGCCTTTAAATGGGCAAATCAGCACAAAACAGGGGGAATGGTCTTGCTCAGCACGGACAACAGCCCACACTTTCATTCTCACAGGCACTCTATCGGGCACTCTCTTGCGCCGATCCGCACCCTCGGCGGGTGCGATATCCCCAGGCCCAAGCTTGACTGAACTGACGTTCGGATCATCACCTTACATAGCCACAGCCGGCCAGAAACAATCCGGCCTGCCTGTCAGCGCGCCTTGATGCTGAGCGTTTTACGCCCTGCGCCTGTAGCACTAGCCAATACCGATCTGGGAGCCTTGGAGCGACGGTGCACCACCGTTGTCGGGGTCGATTTATTTACCAACACCAGCGCAGATTCTGCATCGTCAGCCGTCGTGCCGATCCAGGCACGGGCAGGAGATCTGACCTCAAGCGGACGCCCTGATAATTCTGCCTCAATGGCCCCCGGTACGGGTTCAACGTCGGCAACGCCAACCTGCTGCGGTTGCGGTTGCGGTTGCGGTTGCGGTTGCGTCAGCATCTGACCCAACTGTTTAAGCTGGTTAACCATTCTCGCCTCTTCAGCCTCCTGGCACCGCTGCACATTATTAAAT
>SDWN01000240.1 GCA_004195305.1 Neptunomonas sp.
AGATGTGTATAAGAGACAGCTCAGGCCCTGAACGCGCCCGATCAGCCTGATTGGACAGGAGGGTCAATATTGATGCCACGGCTGCATCAATAATAATTTCCCACGATGCTCAGCCATGATGCCCACCAATCTATTCTCGTGAGCACGTATGCGCATCGCTTATCGCGGTGATGGCTGAAGATCATGGGTCATCAGGCGATATTAAGACGCCGAAGTAAGAGGCAGCAAGGATTGGGCTTATGCGCCCAAACTCACAGCCGATAATGATGCAAAACTTGGCGCGACACGGGTTAAAAATGAGACCGCAGTGTCATCGCCACAACATAGTCATTGGCGACGGCGGCATTATGACCGGGCTGGCTGATGCGCATTAGCGACACCTTTAGCAGATCCACACCGCGAACCTTGGCGCTATAGAACACTTCGGCATTTAGCTGCCGGCCGCTGGGTGAAAGATCAACGCCCATGCCTGTGAATTTGAACTGGTTGCCGTTGTAACCGTTAGTCACGGTCAGAGTGGCATCCGCCCGCTCCACTTTCAGCGGCTGGTGCAGTACAAACCCTAAGCGATCACCGCGATTCAGCACGCTGGCAGTCGATCCTCCCAACGTGAAGCTCGAGGCGATGACAGACGACAGATCGGTCACGACGCTGCTAACATTGCTTGTCGGTGACGACCGGCCTAGATACGCGGCACCAAACAGAGTGGTATCCCGGTTTAGTGATACGTTACCCGACGCGCCCAGATACAGGGTTGAGGCGCCAGCACCCAGCTGCAGTGCGCCCTGCCCTCGGGTACCCAGCAGCTTATCTTGCTCCCGCACTGCGCCCAGCTGTGTTGCCAGGTTAATATTCGGAGCAATCCGAGACACCTGGGTCATCACCACAGCCGCTTGATCCTCTGCGCCCAGACCCACAAGCTGAATATCTGTCGTCAATGTCAGCGACGTTGCAAGGGCAACCCCTTGCGCCCGACCCGCAAAGAGGAAGGGAGATGTTAGCGCAGAGCCCTGCTGAGAGTGCTCACTGCCAACAAAGGCACTGGCCAACAGCAGGCTGGCCGCGTCTTCAGCAATACCGACGGCGAGAGACGCTCCTGCTGCAAACTTCTGCGTGTATTCCACGTGAGAAAAAGCATCCTTAGCGTGGGTAGCGCTGGTTGCAAAGGTAAGCGACCGATTGGCACCCAGCCCCACCTGTAAGCGTTCCTGGCGAGCATCCATGCTGCTCAGGGCTGCTTCAAGATCATAGTGGTGCGCCTTGACCGAGACCCGATCACCCAGATCCGTAGAAAAACCTGCGTTAAATCGGTCTGCCACCAGCATCTTAACGCCCTTAAAGGGGTTACTGGTGCCGAACGCATCGCTCAACTGAAGTGACGTTTGATCGATCTGGCTACCCTGACCGGTAGAAAGCAGCATCGACAGAGAGCCGAACGGCAGCGTGGCTGCATCCAGATCCATGGAACCCTGGCCATACAGCGCCTGATTGGCGTAAATACCGTTCTTATTCGCCGTCGCAAACAATTTGGCAACAATATCTTGCCCCGTCATCGCGGGGAACGCTTCTGCTAAGAGCGCGACGCCTCCGGTCACCGCCGGAGCGCTCATGGATGTGCCGGTCATATACACGTGCGCGCTATCGCCCGTGTGATAGCCAGATAAAATCATTGTTCCGGGAGCACTCAAGCACCAGGCCGCCGTATCGCCGCAAGGCTGAGAAGTCGGGTTCAGCGCGCCGTTAGCACCCAGGTTAGTCACTGCAATCCAGGTATCAGCCAGTTCCGGGGCAAACTGAGGCAGGGCCGCATAAAGCCAGGGCTGAGACTGAGTCAGGCCGTCGTTCCCTACCGACCACACATTAATAATTCCTGCTGCGTCATTGGCGCGATGCTGGATAAGCAAGGGAGCAAGCATGGCTTCCAGATCGCGCGCATTCCAGTCTGTGCCGTTGCTACGGTTACCGTTGCCCGGCAAAAAATCGGCGGCTAACAACGAGGGAGCATAGGAATGGTTAATCGCGCGCGCATTGTTGGCCCGCGCCCACGCCAGCCCAGACGCCAACTGACTCGGCGACGCAGTGAGCTGACCGGTATTATCACCGAAGCGAACATTCAGCAGCGCTACGCCCGGGGCGTAGCCGATACTATTTCCATCATTCCCTTGCGCCCCTATGATTCCGGCCACGTGGGTACCATGTCCCGCGAAATCAGCACCGTCAGCGTTGGCTGTGCTACCGGTGTAGACATTATAAGACTGGACCTGACCATCGCGGAATTGTGAAT
>SDWN01000122.1 GCA_004195305.1 Neptunomonas sp.
GCCTGATGAGGCGTCTGAGCGTCGGCGGTAATAATGACTGGCAAGTCCTTTTTATTACGAGCGACCTTAAGTATGGCGCGCTTGATCGTGTCCAACTGACCGTTAACCAAGCCCTGATTATTAATGCTATAACTTCCGTCGGCACTGATCGCAATATCGATCACCAACGGTGCCACAGCAACCTCTTCACCGGTCGCTTTAGGCAGGTTGATTTTCAGATGCGTTTCTTTGGTGAACGTGGTCGACACCATAAAAAAGATAAGCAACAGAAACACCACATCAATCAGTGGCGTCAGATTAACCTCAAGTTCGGCTGCGCGCTGGCGCTTGAACTTCACAACTTAACCCGCTCGAAATCAACTTCACGATCGCCGTGAATCACTTCAACCAGCTTCACCGCCTCCTGCTCCATCTCGACCACTAAAGACTCAACCCGACGAATAAAATACCGATGCATCACTAGTGCAGGGATCGCCACACTCAATCCGGCCGCCGTAGTAATCAAGGCCTCAGAGATCCCCCCAGCCAACACATTAGCGTTGCCGGTACCCTGAATCATGATCTCGCCAAACACTTTGATCATCCCTACCACGGTACCCAACAACCCCAGCAAGGGCGCAATGGCCGCGATCGTCCCCAAGGGGTTAAGGAAGCGCTCCAGCTCGTGAATTACCTTAGAGGCGGCCTCTTCGATACTCTCCTTCATGATCTCGCGCCCATTCCTGGAGTTATTCAGCCCACTGACCAGAATCTGCCCCAGCGCCGAAGAGCCCCGGATATCTGTCAATTTCTCAGCCGTCAGCGCATTTTTCTGCACCAGCTGCCACACAGTGGCAACCAAATACTTAGGCGCAATACGACCCGGACGCAGCGTCCATAGCCGCTCGATCGCGATAGCAAACGCCATCACCGAACACAACAATATCGGCAGCATCAGCCAACCACCAGATTTGACCAGCTCTAACACGTGTAACTCCTTAAGGTGTGTGAAAATTCGGCCTGCAATATAGCACAGTTGAAAACGGCTGTAGATACAGAGAAAAACAACAAAAAATGCCTGCCAGGGGGCGATCGCTAATTGCGTGGAATCTCTAGCTGCGCGGTCTCATCTTTTGTCAGCGCATCTCTGGCGTGCATCCAGGTTTTTCTGAGCAAGTGCGGCACCAACAACCGCAGCGGCATACGGAGTAGATGACCACGCCAGTACAATAACCAAGCGGATAATCCATACCTCCAAGTTCGGCAAGAAGCATGATTAGGTGTAAAAATATTGATGTAACAGAAGTCTTGCAGCATGCCTAACAATGGATATTTAGCCTGTAAAACCGCAAACTCAACATTGGCAATCGGCGTGCCAAACACCAAATGAGCATAACGGACAGCCAATCGAACATAATCAAAGAGCCCCAGGAACAAGGCCCTATCAAGCAGAGCCTGAACAAAGTCAGCATCGTTCTCCTGAAAATGGCGCAATAGCATATCAAAATCTGAAATATCCCTCAGCCCGTGATGAAACTCACTCTCGGTAAACAAATGCACCGCTGTATGGATACACAAATCTGTGTTTGATAGCACCTGTACCTCACCGACATTAGCAACAGAAACAGCATCCATCTTAAACCGACTAAAATCTGGCATATCCTTGTTAGTCAAAGGCAATATATTGTGATGAACATCAAGCACAGTGCCTCGCTTTGCATGCCTTAGAGGGGGGATTTCATGCATCCACGTGCGATAATACTGCTCATCGTAATCATCGACCTTAGTCTGTACCCAGTCGTAAAACCTTAAATACCGCTCGACTTTTTCTATCTCAGATCTGGCTACCAGAATATCTATATCAGAAAAAATACGACCAAAACAACAGGGTAGCCCCTTAACTATATAGGCAGCCCCCTTTAACAGGGTGAAAGAAACATCCTGCGAAGCCAGCGCCTGATTGATCTCAGCCACCTCCCGCGTCGCTTGCTGACGCTGACGCTCAGCCAACTTATAAGCAGAACGAAGATGCCACGCAGCATACTCAGGTATCTCGACCCGTTCTCGTACTACTAAGTAGTACAGCCGACCGACCAAACGACTGGCTTTAGCCTGCGCCAACAGCAACTGCCATTGATTGATATTCAATCGAGCCAACTGGCCAGGGTTGATTAATACACGCAGTAGTAGTGCCATGGCTAGCTCACCAACCTCCCCAAAACGGTCCTGGCTTGCTCAAAGTCACTGTACTCAAATTGATAGCAATCGACTTTCTGCAACAGATCTACAACGAGCTTGAAACCCTCTTCACCCAAAATATCGTAATTAAAACTATGCCCGATCAGCTGCTGAAAAGCATCGAGCTTATCGACAGGGGTTAATGTCGCCTGAGATCCAGGCACATAGCGAGGAAACACAACTGCATGCAGCGCTGCCGGCTCATCCATTCGCAGCACGCTTTCTGTAGGCGGTTTTAACAGGGCCACCCTACCCTTATGGGTATCCTCAGCCACAGCACTAAAAACCGCACCAGCAATATAATTACCAATAATATCGATGGATTCATTTTTTAAGTTGATGGGACGCGTACAGGGATAAAGCAAAGAGTCAGCCAGTGAAAACAGCGCCAGCTCATCAGAAAACAAACGCCAGCCATTGAACACCAAGGCTGCCGTCAAGGTGCTTTTCCCCGCCCCCTGCTCTGCGGGCATAACGATCACCTTGCCATTTTTTTCGACAACCCCAGCATGCAAAATAAGAAATTGATGAGCACTGGTCGTAATGCACCAATTCATACCCCATTCCAGCATGGCATAGGCCTGTCCCTTAGCCAGCGGTTTAAACGGCATAGTCTCATCTAGAAAAAAATTTGCCTGCGGCCGGATATACCGACGCAATCCTCTTGCAGTCTTGACGGATACCGGATAATCAATAATCCGGCCCAACCGAGGTGATGGATAGTCGCTATAAATCAGCTCCAGATCGCGCATCACGGCCGGACAATCTGAGAAAATACTAAAATAGAATGGACCAATAGCCTGATAACGCATTGCTGCGCAGCTCGTTCGACTCAAGATAACGTCTCCGACAGCAAATTAGACATCATGGTGCGGATTCAATGATACCTAGCTTGAGACACTGTTCAATAAACGATTCAAGCTCTGCAACCTCTAACTGACACTCGCTTAACACCAGCAGCCCCAACCTATTCGAGGACAGACCTCCTTGGTCTAGACGCTCGATCACCGAAGCATAGGGTGCACGCACAAAATGCGTATCACCTTTAAAACGATCAAAGAGGGCCAAGCCCTCTTTAAATTTACCGCATTGAATATGCCTAGATAGCATAAACCGCATTAGTCAATCTCTTGAACATACAACAACATATGGCCATCAGTATAAATAACATCTCCTATCGAAACAAACTCCACCCCTCTAGCCCACAAAGCTTGAATATCAGCCAGCGTAAAATTTATATAGAAATCTTTGTCATCAAATAACCCAGCGGGATAAGGTTGTCCTAACTGGGCTGCAGAATACATCTGAGACCATAACACAGCATTCAATGCCGCACACACCGCTTGCTTTAGGCGGCCTTTGATCAATTTATCAACTTTACCGCCATCTCTCAGCTTACCCAACAAAGCTTCTTCTATCGTGTAGAACAGAGGAGCGCCACCACTATTCGGAGTGTATGTTAAAGAATTATCATCAAGAATACTGGCCGCCGTACTCTGCTTGGAATAAGGAGAAAGCCAACCTTCATTCCACAAATCAACATTGTCGCCAGGCCCCGTTGATATGCCTGTTGTATACCCACCCGGGCTAATCCCATTGGCAGTACAATCGGCCACATGCCCATGATTACTTAAATCACCGGATAGCAAACCTGACATTGAGCACTGTCCAGCCCACACTGGGCGACTTGCAACAGTGGTAATCATAGCCGCGCCAACACCTGCTTTTTTGAAAAACTGCCGACGACTACTCTCTGCTGTCTGATCTTGCTCTGCGCTTGATATTGTCTTTTTTACTGTCATATCCCCACTATCCTTATAGTGTCTTTACTACCTGTGTCGGAATAATTTACACACCGTGGTAGATTTTAATGCCTCTATACTCATCTGCAAGGCATATGCCAAACTTAATTAACCATTCAAATCAAAGCCATAGCGACGAACGGATAGATAACAAGCCAAGCAGTGTAAAAAAACCTAAAAACAACCATGACAACAACTATAGCAGGCCCATACCACCAGGCATCGATCATCCTCCCGCCAAAACATCACTATCTGCAACAGTCTGAACACCAAGCTTAGCGATCAACGCATACAACGTGGGTCTTGTAATACCCAACAACTCCGAAGCCCTGGAGATATTGTTCTCTGCCTGCCCCAGAGCCATCAGCACCACCCGACGCTCAGCCTCATCCCTGGCTTGCTTCAGATTAAGCGGCATCTCTTCTACGACTGCCGATGAAACCAACCCCAGATCCACCTCTGTCACCTGCTGGCCGTCCGCCATGATCACCGCGCGTTTAACCTTGTTCTCCAGCTCACGAATATTCCCCGGCCACTTAAAGGCAGCGATCGCCTGGCAGGCGCTCTCGGTAAACCCGCGCAACTGCAACCCCTGAGCCTTGGCATACCGATCCAATAGCACTCTTGCAATCACCACCGCATCACCGGTGCGCTCGCGCAGCGGCGGAATATTGATGGTGAATTCGCTCAGACGATAGAACAGATCCTCTCTAAACCCACCAGCAACAATCATCTGCTCCAGATTCTGATGGGTGGCACTGATAATCCGCACATCCACCGCAATCTCCTGCCGCCCACCGATCCGCTCTATCGTCTTCTCCTGCAGAAAACGCAACAACTTGGCTTGCAGCGGCAATGGCATATCTCCGATCTCATCCAGAAACAGGGTTCCGCCATTAGCTGTTTCGATCTTACCGGGGGTTTGTTTGGCCGCACCCGTAAACGCCCCTTTTTCGTAGCCAAACAACTCGCTCTCAAGCAAGTTATCAGGAATAGATGCACAGTTGATCGCCACAAAGCGCCCACCACTGCGCTCGCTTAAACCATGAACAGCCTTGGCTATCACTTCTTTACCGGTACCACTCTCCCCCAACAACAATGCACTGATATCGGCGGGGGCAATTTTCTCGACCATTCGGCAGATAGCCAGCATCTCATCGGAAGCCGCTATCAAACCATCCAACGGCTTCACCACAGCGGCTAAGCGACGGTTCTCCCGCTCCAACTGCGACAGTTTGAACGCCCTGTCGACCACTAGCGACAGCACATCCGGGTCTATCGGCTTCTGATAAAAATCGTAGGCGCCCATGCCGACTGCACGCACCGCATTAGACTGATCGTCATTACCGGTAACCACGATCACCTTAGTATAAGGGGCCAGTTTAAGCATCTGCTGCAGAACACCCAGCCCAACCGTGGCATTGGCCGGATCGGGCGGCAGCCCAAGATCCAGAGTGACCACTTCCGGTTCGAACCGCCGCAACTGCTTAATTGCAGATGCTTCATCCTCGGCAAACACCAGCTGATACTGCTCAAAGCACCATTTCAATTGCTTTTGCAGCCCCAGATCGTCCTCGACAACCAAAAGAACCTTAGCGTCCTTGTTTTGACTCACGCATCTCTCACTGTTGATCCAACGCCTCAAATATCGGCAACCGGAGCCTCAATCGAGTCCCCGTTCCGGGCTGGCTCTGCACATCCAAACCGCCTTTATTGGCCTTTAAAAACTGCTGGGCCTCATAGGCACCTATACCCATTCCCGCACTACCTTTGGTGGTATCAAAAGGTTTAAACAAACGATCGCGGATAAACTCAGGATCCATGCCACAACCGTTATCCATAATTTCTAGGATAGCCTCATGATCCTGTTTTACCAGTGCTATTTGCACCTGACCTGAATCCGACGTGGCATCCTGGGCGTTCTGCACCAGATGACAGAGCACATCCGTCAAGCGCTCCTTATCGATCTTTAACCTGATCCCTTGCTGACCCTGAACAGACTCAGGAATAGGAAGACAGCCAGACTGACGTTGCACAACCGTCTCGATAAGCCGATCCAGCTCAACCAAATCTGACGGAATCAAGACCTGCGTCTGCTTGCGCAACTGGCTCAGCAATCGGTTCATGCGTGACACTGCGTGGCCTAACGTTTCTAACGCATCATCAACAAATTCCGGATTATGCTTGTGCCGCTCGGCGTTTTTAACCACCAATGACAGCTGAGCAATGATATTTTTAAGATCATGCACCACAAACGCGGATAATCGATTAAAGGCTTCGAACTGCCGTGCTTCCGACAACGAATCACTGGTACGCTTAAGCACGATCATGGCTGCCAACTGACCACCCAGCGCCTTGAGTAGATCAAAGTCCTCCCAGTTAACCGGATGATCAGCCCTGGGAGGGGCCAATCCGGCAACACCCACCAGTCGTGATTGGTGCAACAAAGGCACCAGCAACCATAACCCGCCCATCAACAACTGCGGACGAACCACCACCTGCCGATACAGCCGGGGATCATCCTGATATTCGTTCAGATTCATGACCCAACCCGTTGCTTCCAGGAAATCCAGCAGCGCCCTGTCGCTGACGAGATCCAGCGGCATTACAAAATCCGCACTGCTGGCATATTGCGTTACGATACTGTCGGACTCCAGAATCCAGAGCACCCCTCCATTACTATCCACCGGCTCGGTAATACCGAGAAGCAGCTCTTGGTAGTAACGCTCATCCATCGGCAGGGAAGCAAAGCGCGCATTGGCTTGCATCCACTCATTGCGATAATCGTACTTATAACTCAGAAAGTGCTTATTCAGCCAGACAGCCACCAGCGATCGAAACCGTCCCGAGCTGAGCAACAACACAAACAGAGTCAAGGACGCAACCAAAAATATGATCTGCACAGCACCGCCCATGCCGCCACCAAACCACCTCAGGTAATACCCCACCAGACTCATGACCAGCAGGTAGAGTCCCGAGAGCAGCAGGGTCGCGGAAAAGAACACCGCATTGCGCGAGATCCTCAGTTCCCGATTCCAGTCGCGCGCCCGCGATACGGATACCGCAATCAAGGGAGCCGCCATAGCAGAGACAAATCCTCTGGCCTGCCAAAAATCAGCGTCGATCCTTTGAAATAACAGCGCTTCGGAATAAAGTAAAAAATCGTACCCAAAAATCAGACAGATACTGATCAACAAAAACCTGACCGGCCAGCGCTGGGTAACGGGAATATTTCGAAACCACTGCTCTGTCACCACCAACACCGCAGTAACCAGCAATAACGGCCCCAAATATTCAAAGGGGAGTCCAAGATCAATAACGAAGTCAAAACTCTGCCGCTGTAAGACATTGAGCAGCAGCAACACCAGGGTACCAAACACGACCAACCAGGGAGCCTTCAGCGACCAGAAATCCTTACCCCCTCGCCCAAAATCGCACAGCTTGAGCACAAACAGCAACCAGGCCGCATTGCGAATCAATTCAACAAACAGCTGATTAGCTGGATTAAAGCCCCCCTGATACACACTCAACGCAACGTAACCAGACCAGATCATCGTGGTGAAGAGAGCCAGCTGCAGCCAGATACCCAGTAACCGCTCCCGCCAGATAACCAGACAGAGAAAAAAAACAGTGGAGAAAACTATGACTGAAGCTGAAAATCCGAACAGAGCCATCCAATATCCTTAGTTAGAGATCCTGATAACAATCACCGACCTCAGCCGCAACATAGTCATACAACTCCCTGAGAGGGGGCTTTATGTGGCGAAAAAAAACATCCTGATTAATTGTATAAGGCGCCCTACGGCCATGGTACACAATCTCTCTACCGACCGGTTCAAACAGAATCCCTAAACGGGCCAAGTGACGCGCCAGACGCGGCTCCATCATCACGATCACGGCGTGCATACCCCGAGAATGACACCAGGCCGCTACCGCCATATAGAGTCCGACGGCGATATAGGGAAAACCAGGAAACCCCAGATGTGCACGCGAGCCATTGACCACAAAGGGCACCTTGCTCTCACCCAAGCGTCGACGATACTCACCCTTTACAGCCAGCCGGGACAACTCGCCATAACGACCATCATACAAATGATCCAGATCGATCTTGTCACTGTCAATTGCATCAAGACAGTGCACCACGACGGGCAACTTCTGCCCTCTGTGCTGAGGTCGCACCAATCGTACCGTACCCACCACCTCATCTGGATCACCACGGTGAAAGATTAGAAAATGGTCTGAAAACGCATCGAAGCCATCAGACTCCAGTTTGTCCGGAAACGCTGACTCATCTTCAAATTCAAGCTCTTTACAATACACCTGGTAGCGAACTTGGTAGGCAAGCGCGCATAACACATCAGAATCCGCTCGGCAGATGTAGAAGTATCGATCAAAGCAATCCACTAACCTGGTATCGGTCATTAGTACCCCATTGAAGGCTCACTACCCACCTGGCTCACCACTTAGCACTTAGCACTTATCAACAAAAATTACTGCTTCGGCTTCTCCAGCTCCTGAAGCATTGCGCGAAGATGCTTCACTGGAATAGCGTAGCTGATTCCACTGGGATTACTGAGCACATCTTCCTTGGTTGATTTAACAAACACCATGTTAAGAATACCGACCACCTCACCGCTATCTGGCCGGTACAATGGACTCCCGCTATTTCCTGGATAGGCGGTTGCATCAAGTTGATAGACCAACAAAGGGTTCCTAAGCCGATTGATTTTACTGGCGGTGAGCTGACGGGAGCTCGAAGAGGGAATGGCTATAGGCGTAATAGCTGAAATTATACCCCGGTGAGTTGCAGGATAAAGCCCAAGTACCGAACCGATGGGAAATCCCGTAAATGCAACACCCTCTCCTTCTTTAAGCATTACATCTGCACCAGCAAGCGCCACTGCCGGTATATACGCATCTACATTTAACAAGGCTAAATCATGCTCAGGGCTAGAGGCAGAAAGAACCGCAGGGTGCATCTGCGCACTACTCCCAGCCCCAGTAAGAACAACCAATCGCTCCAGCTCAGTAGTGCTCATATCTGTCGGAACAACATGATTATTGGTTGCAATAAGCCGCCCATTGCCAACAGAAAAGCCAGTACCTAACAACCTCACAGGCGGGCGCCTAGTAGGCTGATAAGTACCAATGCCAACTATCGATTGCTTAACAGCCTGCACCGTATCAACCAAGCCATCAGCCTCAGCCTCAGCCGCAAAACTAATTAGCAACAAAAGAACCAGCACACCCATAACAAGCTCCTGAACTGCCCACTCCAAAGCACCAAACCATGCGACTTTTACGATCAATCAACCGACTGAGCTGGAGCAATTATTTTTAGTAAACCTACGATTAAGCCCAAAACCCCTAACAACATAGGCGAACAAAGAAGGCGTGGGGGGCAATCACCACTCGGCTCATGCTTGCTTTAACTCCAGCATGCTAATTTATCCAACATACCAGTACACTGAACCTGCTTTTTGAACGTCTGATCTACTTTGGCGATACTCACCAAGAGACCGCTGGGCTTAGCCAATCGCTGCGAGGGAAATCCAATTTAAGGCAGATTGTTAGATCATCCGCGACCAATAGCGAGCTACTGAGCGAGGATGATCGTGAAAACATGACCAAATCCGGGTTTCCGCAGTAGATGAGCGTTATGTCCAACAGCATCCTAGACGCCATGTATCAACTTGCTGAGAAAAAGCGTTAACACATGAATCCTGATGTCTTAGCCAAGGATTTGTCCATAAAAAACCATTCTGAAACAATTTCTTGCAAGTTAACACATATCAGCAGGCTGTTATCTTTTCTAGCCAGGCACCGTGTAGTGCCATGGCGAGCCCAAACTGGCTTTAAATGACACTGAACGGATACTCAACCGCTGCTCGCATGCAGGCGCTCAAACATTCGATATTGCTCACAACTTGATTTACTCTCGGGCGTTGCTTCCATTATTTTAACTTTCTCTGGGCACCTTGTAATAAGCCAGCGCCAACCTCAGCACCTTGCGTTTTTCTGCCCCTCGGTCTCTCCGGTACCGCCGAAGGCGAATCTATCATTAGCGTACAGCGTATGCTCTAGCCTAACGGGATTATGCTTACTGGCTCTAACGACTGTAACAGCACGCGTCAGCACCGATATAAGCCTTGATTTCGAAGCACCATCGACTGCCTTTCTGGATTTAACGACCCCCGGGTAGCGTTGAGCCGATTTATTCTTGGTCAAACCCGGCACCTCAACAACCGTGACACTTATCACCACGCCCCTTTCGACCAAGAAGCCAGCCCCGCTCCATGAAGTTCTTACATACCAAGCCTAGGCGCGCCATCTAGCAGCGAAAGCGCATGATCGAGGTGCAACTTAGAGACACTCCACCCCTAAAACAAGCTCACTTTATATATTTTGACTTAAGCCCACCCAAAGAAAAAAACGTGCATAAATCTTTGAAATCAACTTTATGATAGCTTGGTAGATTACTCTTTAAGGATGAAAGACTGGCTTGAACCTTGTTTTCCACACCCCCACGCGCCTGACTCTTAAATGCGATCATATAAGGGGCCACGAAGGTTGTATACAAAGCCCCCCTACCCTCTAGACACGATACCGCCTGTCTAAAATCATTTACCGAAAATGCAGCATGCAAAGAGTTAAGATAATCTTCCGTAAACAATTTAGGCTGCCGATCGGCATACTGATAACCAAAAGACTCAATGGATTTCATCGATTTCAAATGTCCAAAATCGACCAAGTACAATCCAGCATCTGGCTTGATAATCCTTTTCACCTCGGAAAAAACCTCGCACAAAGATGAACTGTCAGGCAGATGATGGAGAGCCATCGTCGACATAACGACATCAATGCTCAAGTCCTCAAAGCTATCCAACTGAGTAATACTACCGTAGCGGAACTCTACATTTGTCAAACCAAGCTCAGCAATATACTCGTGAGCACGTTTGAGCATTTCACGAGAAAGGTCAACACCGATAAAATTAACATCCGGCATCAAAGAAGCCACAAGAGCCAGCTGGGTTGCGGGCCCACAAGCCAAGTCCACAACCGTGTCACCCGCCTTTACAACATCACATATCTGATAGGCATGGAAAAGATAAACAGGCGCCATCACACCATCAACGCGACCTGCACGTGTATAAGCCTCAACTTGCTCGGGATCGCTCATAACAAGATCTGGCTCAGTAACACGAGGTGCACGCTCACTCGTCATTAATTCCCTCACAAGGGTACGCATAACAGCAACGCTAGGCATATCTATCTCCATCCTTTAGTAAAGCAGCCCACAATATAACCATAACTGCGGAATACCGCTACAGTACAGCAAGCACGAGCAGGCATGCTCAGCAACAACCAGGATGGCCGCCGACCATGCTCGCACTAAATGCGAGAAAACTTTCTGCCAAAAATAAAAAATATTATAT
>SDWN01000700.1 GCA_004195305.1 Neptunomonas sp.
CGCAGGCGTGGGTCCTGCGTTCCGGTTACCCGCAGCGTCCAGCAACTGTTCAAGCTGTGCCGACATGGCGTTGGCAACTTTGGGGTCCATGCGGGTGAAATTAGCGACGCAATGGGCGATAGGTGTGTTTTTATCCTCCTGGTAGGCCAGGCTGCGACAAAAAATCACGTTAGAGGTGATCCGGTAGGCTTCAGCCTCCGCATAGATCGTCAGGCCGGGTTTGGCCGGGCGCATATGATCGATTCGCAGGTCCATGGTTGGGCAGAGGGTCAGTTGATCGAGCGCGGTGACCGCTGCAAAGCCACAGCTGGTATCGAGCAGGGCGGTTAGCGCCCCGCCGTGGATAATGCCATTTTCAGGGTTTCCGACCAGGCTATGGCGATAGGGTAGCTGGGCGTGGACGCTGGCCTGCTGGACGTTCGTAAAAGCCATCCCCAGCGCATGAAAATGGTCACCGGGGTTGGCGGTGAACATCAGGTGGCACAGTTGTCGTACTTTTTCGAGGGACGCAGGCATAGGTAACAGCTTCAGTGATAGAGAGGTTATAGGCCCAGGAGGTTGGCCGTGACTAGCGATCGTAGCGAGAGAGGCGCAGTAGGTCAGTCTATTCTCGGCCAGCCTCCTAGACAGGGGCTAAAAAAGATCGATCTGTTGGTTGGTTCTGCTGCGAGGGCGCCAGGCTTTACCCCAGCGGGTGGCGATATAGAACACCTGGATATGGTCGCCGGGGGTGGCGGTGATATCCTCCAGGCCGATGCTGCCATGCGCCGGTTCTTCGCCGTTGATGAATACCAGAATGCCTAGCTGCTGGTGCGGGAACAGGCGGTTAAACTCACCGTAGATCGGATCTAAGCGCTTAATGTAAAGACCGGTTTCTAGCTCCATATCGCCTGCAAAGGTGCTGCGTGCATAGCTGGGCGCCAGCCCCGCGCCGAGCATGCGTTGATGCAGCAGAGCTTGCACCGAGTTAGCCGGGACCGAGCGCTGGTGTTGGCTGCCATCAAGATCTAGCTCCAGGTTGAATTCGTTTTCATGCCGGTGGTCATCGACATCCACGAGCAGGTTGAGCGCCTCACACAGTCCCACCACCGAGTCTTTGGGGGCCAGTTGCAGAGCACTGTAGCTGCGCCCCTGTGCTTGGAAGGGGTGGGTCTTCTCGACAGTACGGTTCTGGCCCCAGATGCGAATCTGGCTGCTGCTGTAGTTAAAACTCAGCTGCCCCTCCTGGCCGTACCCCTGGCTGCCTAGTTTACGCGCCTTGTAGATGATCGTGTGCGGGCCTTTGTTGCTTTCGGCATCGTACTCTTTGCGGCAGTAGTTTTGATTACGATGGAAATGGTAAGGAAAATGCAAAGCATCTTCGTAGCTAAGCTGGGAGGGGTTTTGAGTGCCCTGCTCGATAATTCGGTCGATAACAAAGCCAGCGCCGCTTAATGTCTGCACGACGTCGCGAATCGAATAAATAGTGGGGTCAAAGGGCTTGCCTTCACCGAGCTTGCCGGAGCTGTTAAGTAGCTGGCTATGACGATTATGCTGCAGTGGATGGGAGAAACAGAAGATAAAGGCCCCGCCGGGCTTGATACGTTTGAACAGATTATGGAACAACTCCTTGAGCTCCTGGGTGGAGGCCAGGTACTCAAGGGAGTAGACCGATAGCACCAGGTCAAAACTGATCCCGGGAAAGAAATCAGTTTTACGCATATCCTGCTGCTTGAAATGCACCGGTGGCAGTGCCTCTTCGTAGTTATCGAGTTTGCTCCGCGCGCGCGCCAACATGTGACTGGAGATATCGATGCCGTGGCCATTGGCACCTTTGTGCGCCAGTGCGATCAGGTTCTCTCCCATGCCGCAGCCGATATCGAGCACGTTGGCATTGGCTAGATCGATATCGATCAATCGGAGGCTGCGCTCTCCCAGCGTCAGCCAGCCGTAGTGAACCTCGTCCTCGGCGATCTCCCAAGTCGTGGAATAAAAGTCGCAAAAGCTTTGTTCGTCCCAGTGCTGCGCTGACATCTGTTGTCCCTCGATGACGGATTAACTGCATTCTACGGCGAGCAGGGCGCATATGTCTAAATTGAAATAGAGCATACGCTCTGATCGCTTAGGCGCGTGAGCCTGCTCCTTATAGAGTTGAGCTGTTTTTTCTTCGCTTACCTCGAGAATACTTCTCATCCGGCTGGGTTAATGCCGCTTTCATGACTTATCGGTTTAGAACGAAACGGTTTTAATCTATTATAAACAAAATAAAAAAAACCATTGGGATGTAGATGCGCGTGATTCCAAAACCTCTCTATGAGTTAATTCCTTATCTGTATCTGCTGGTCGGCGGCG
>SDWN01000703.1 GCA_004195305.1 Neptunomonas sp.
TCGCCACCCCTGAGCAACCGCTGGTGCTACTGCTTGACGACCTCCACTGGGCTGATCAAGCATCGCTAAGCCTGATTAAATCCCTGACTCAAAACGGCCAGCTACCGGCACTGCTGTTGATTGCCAGCTACCGTGACCACGAGGTAGGACCGGGGCACCCACTGCGACTGACCTTGGCTGAGCTGCAGCAAGCCGAACTTCATCTCAGCGAGATTGTTCTCGAACCGTTACCCGCGGAGCAGATCACTCAGCTGGTCGCTGATACCTTGGGTTGTGAGCCCCGCCAATGCGCCACCCTGGCTCAGATCTGCCTACAGAAAACCCGTGGCAACCCGTTTTTTCTAAAACAGTTCCTGATCTCACTGCATGAGAACGGACTGATCTATTTCCGGGCACACCGCTGGCACTGGGATGAAGCAGGCATCCTTAGCCAGCAGATGACCGACAATGTCGTTGATCTGCTGCTACATAAAATCCAGCGGCTTACCCCGCGCAGCCGCAGGGCAACCCAATTAGCAGCCTGTATCGGCAGTACCTTTGACCTGCGCACCCTGGCGTTGGTGCTCGAACGCAGCCCCGAAGATACGGCTGCCGACCTCTTACCGGCATTATCAGACGGGCTGATTCAGCAACTGGATGACGTCTATTCACTCAGCTTTCATGCCGACAGTGGTAACAGTGTCTATCGCTTTGTTCACGACCGGATCCAGCAGGCGGCCTATTCTCTGGTACCCAACAACCAGCGCGAAGCCCTGCACTTAGAGATCGGGTTGCTGCTACAACAAAACCTCAGCCAGAAGGAGATCGACACCCGTACCTTTGAAATCGCCAACCATCTCAACCAGGCACAGACGTTGATGACAACTCTGGCGCACCGGTTGACCCTGGCACAGCTAAACCTCAAAGCGGGCATGCTGGCGCGTAATGCCGCCGCCATCGATGCCGCCTTCGAATACCTGCAGATCGGCCTGAAACAGCTCCCCGACGATAGCTGGCTGACTGACTACGATCTGACCCTGGCGCTACATAACGCGACGGTTGAGGCTGCTTATATCAAGGCCGACTATCCGGCGATGCAACCCCTGGCCGAACAGGTCCTCACTCAAGCGCACAACCTGCTAGATCAGGTTCGGGTCTATGAGATCTGCATTCAGGCCCAGGTTGCCAGAAACCAGTTCGATGGGGCCGTACAAACCGCCCTCAAAGTCATGCGTTTACTCGGCGTTTCGCTGCCGCCAAGACCATCCCTGCTGCATACCTGGACAGGGCTATTGCGCACCCAGTGGTTGCTGAATCGCAACTCTTCAGAGACGATTCTAGCCGCTGAACCGATGCGGGATCCCCGTTATCTGGCCGCAATATCAATCCTGGTAAGCATGTTCGGTGCCATCAAATTCTCCAGTTCATCGTTGCGCCCTCTGGTGATGGCGAAGCAGGTTGAACTCTGCCTGCGCTATGGATTAACGACGGTCTCCGCTCAGGCATTTGCCGGTTATGGGGGGGTGCTTTGCGGTCAATTCAACGCCATCGACAAAGGCTATGCACTGGGACGATTGGCGATGCGTCTCGACCAGAAAACGACCTCTCGACAGGCACATCATCGCACCCTGTCGCTGTTCAATACGTACATCCGCCACTGGAAGGAACCGCTGCACGAGAGCACCCAGTCACTCCTGCACGGCCACCAACTGGCAGTGGAGTGCGGTGATCTCGAGTGGGGCGCTTATTGCCTGGCCGCACATATCCAGTTTGCGTTTCTGCAGGGGAAACGTTTACCGGATCTGCAGGCAACATTCGATGAGCATATCCACTGGTTACGTCAATCAGGTCAAAAACAGTCCGTACAGTACTCGCTGATCACACTGCAGGTTATCGACAACCTGCGCCACAGCCGCCCGCATCCGACCTGGTTGGACGGTCAGTACTATCAAGAAGATTTCATGCTGGCGGAACACCGGACTGAAAATCACAAGACCGCCATCTGCCTGCATCATTTCTATAAAGCGCTGCTGAGCTACCTGTTTGGCGAATACCAGACAGCCGTCCGCCACGCTACTGCCGGTGAGCCGTTCCTGCCTTACATTGGCGGCACCTACACCTACACCTTTTATCTATTTATAGCGGCGCTATCAAGACTGGCGCTGATCCCCGCCTCGCCGCACAAAGAACACGCCCAGAGCCTAAACGAAGTTGCCAAAATACTGCATCGAATCCAACGCTGGGCGAAGCACTGCCCCCGCAATCACAGCCACGAAGCCTCTCTGATCCAGGCAGAACTCTGTCTCTTATACACATCT
>SDWN01000928.1 GCA_004195305.1 Neptunomonas sp.
CGGGAGCGTTCCTGACAGCTCAGCACCAGCGCCCAGAACTCGGAAAAATCATTGACCACCACATCGGGCTTGTAAGGGTAGCGCTCGGTTCCCGGGAATATCTTCTGCAACCAGCCCAGGTCCCACTGGGCGCCATTGAAAAACACCGCTGTCATCCCCGCTTTTTTAGCCGCGATAATGTCTGTGGTGCTGTCACCCACGTACCAGATCTCTTCACTGGCAGTCATTCCCAGATCCTTAGCGGCTTTGATTAGCTGATCTGGATGCGGCTTACGCAGCGGAGTGTCATCACCACACACATTGCAACAAAACAGCTCGCTCCAGCCGGTGCCATCCACGGCGGCAAGCTCGTGCTCAAAAAACTCTCTGTCCCTGTTCGTGATGACGCCCACTTTCGCCAGCTGGTTCAATGCCTGTAGCAGTTGTTTCACCTGGGGTTCAAACGGCAACACGGTACCGTAGTGGTTGCGATAATGATGGTTAAACAGTATGTGAGCCTGCTGCTTGGTCTCCTGGTCATCGCCAAACAGCACCTCAAATATATCGGTGCGTGAGATCTTCCGATCGATTTTCACCCGGGGATGCAGCTGGCTGTAGCTTTGCACATATTCGACCAGCCGGGCGTCTTCATCTGACTTACTCAGCTCGGGATCGACGAGCCTATCTAACAGCCCCTTGACGCGCATATCCGGCAACATGTCATCGACGGCGTGATACATGGCGTCCAGGGTATCGACCAGCGTTGCATGCCAGTCAAACAGGATCGCGTGGGGCCGCTGCAGCCTTGCCATGGCCGGATGCCAGTCCGGTTCAATCCGTAGCGGAGGGGCGAGGGGCGGGGGAAACGGCTGCGGCCGGGCCTGCGCAACAGCCTCGCTAAACGCACCCGGACGCTGCTGCTGGATCTGCGCCAGAAGATCCAGCAGCGCTTCAAAACTGTTGATGACGGCATCGGGCTGAAATAACGAGTCGTTGGCAAAGAGCTGCTGCAGGTAGGTGTCTGAGCCGCAGCCGCCGTTATAAAAAATGGCGGTCACCCCGGCATTCTTGGCGGTCACCATATCCTGATAGCTATCACCGATATACCAGGCACTGCGGTCTGCCGATACCCCAATGGACTGCAGGGCGGCATGAATAACCTCAGGATGTGGCTTGTAGTGGGTGACATCATCCGCACAGGCTGTGGTATCAACCAGATAAGCCCACTCGCCCTCATCCACCGTCTGCAGCTCAAAATCGAGAAACTCGCGGCTTCGGTTGGTGGCCACGCCCAGCTTCAGCCCCAGTGTTTTTAGTGCCTGCAGATAACTCCCCACCCCCTGCTGAAAGGGGTGAACATTTCCAAAACAGTGTCGATAACAGCGATTATAGGCTTCATGAGCCAGGCGCTTGGCGTCCAGATCAGCCCCAAAGATGGCATTAAAAATATCGGTTCGTGAGAGCCTCCGTTCTGCCAGAATTCTGGGATGAAGGGAGCGAAATATCCGAATGTAGCGGACCAGTTTGACATCATCGGCGGTGCGGCACTGCTCTTCCGCCAACAAGCGCCCCACCAGACCCAGCTCTTCCAGCTGCGGCAGCATCTCGGCCATCGCAGCAAACATCGCATCCTGGGTATCCACCAGCGTGCCGTGCCAATCAAATAGCAGCGCTGCTGGCGTTTCCAGCCTCATTGTGTTTTTTGCCATGTACAACTCCCGTGCTCGCAGCCGATGCGTTCAAATATAGCAGGGTTACCCGGTGCGCTCGCTCCCAGCCTTGTTATCGGAAGCGCCAGGTGGTGACCAGAACCGCTTTATCATGGAACATATACACACCTTGACTGTCTTAGTTAACGCCGTGAATGTTGAATGTTTTCTCCTGATTGTCGGCTGTGTTGCACCGTCATCAAGACGGCAAAACACAGCCCTCAGGTCCGTAGTAGCGAAGCAAGCTTAGCAGCCTGCCGGGATGGAACGGTGCTCACTGAGTTGAGCCCCATATAGATACCCCCTATAATCGAGCCGTGCTGAAAGCTTAAATCCGAGAGACTCCTCTACGATAGTAGGGAGCTTATGAGTGACGATTGCTACTTCCATGCTGATCAAGACACCCTTACTAAAATTCCAGCTGCTGCTTATCAGCCTGCTGATCTTGATCGCCCTGATGGTGCCCCAGCTACATCTGACTCCGGCCAACCCTGGCAGCACGTTTGCCGCAGACACCGTGCATATTCAGGCCCTCGACCCCTCTAGCACAGATCACCTCCACAGCCATGACGACGCCCCCCCTGAGCAGGTAAACGTCAAACACCAACACGGTCACAATTACGCCGACCACTCCCACAGC
>SDWN01000932.1 GCA_004195305.1 Neptunomonas sp.
ATCTGACCGCCACGGCTGGTTACTCGACTTTCCCTTCTGACGCCCTGGATTGCACCGAACTTCTCGATCTTGCAGATCGGGCGATGTACGATGGTAAACAGGTACGTAATGTGATTCGTGGTGTTCAGGAGTTTGGCCACGAATGAAATTGGAGTTGTCGTTTTGCGTTCTGGCCCTCTTGGTCGGGTCTGTTCTCCCCTGTACTGCTTCCCTTTCTTTGGTTGACCATTACCTGAAAGCGCTTGACGCTGATTCGCAAAACCCGACACTCCGCTATCATCTCGGAGTTGCCCTGCTGGATCAGGGCGAGAATAAGCCTGCGCTAATGGCGTTCAAGGCGGCCTATCCCCAAAGAGCGGATGACCCAGAAATCAATGTTAACCTCGCCCTGGTTTCAATGCGCCTTAACGACCCGGACAGCGCTTTGATCTACCCCGATCAGGCCCTGGCCAGCGGCGCAGGTGCTGAGCCGGAGATCTATCCGTTACAGAATCTATATTTTAACCTGGTCTTGAGCTACGCACAGTCTGGTCAGCTTGAAGCCGCAGTGGCGCTGTTAGAGCGGCTTATCTCAAGCAGGTGCCCGAGGATAGCGAAGTTCGGGAGTATGCATATGTCTCCTTGTTTAATCCTGGCCTTGCGGCCTACGCAAGGCCAGGATATCTCGGGAGCCAGATATGAATTTCACGGGCACTACAGTTCCGCGAGATGAGCCCATTGGGTTCCTATTATCTGGCCGTGCTCGATTACCAGCAGGAAAAATTTCAAGCGGTTACCGGCAGTCTTCGGCTATTTAGATGATGATGAGAAGGAGAGCGCACGTTCGTTACTTTACAATACGGCGCTCTCTCTCAAGCAGAGGGATGAATTAGCGCAAGCTCAGCAGGCCATTGAACCTCTCAGGATGGGCGCTCAACCCAGGTCTAAGGATTTGATGTTGCTGGCTGGTATTCAGTTGGCGAGTGGGGCCTATAGCCAGGCACGACAGAATTATATCCGGGTTTTGCAGCAAGATCCGGGGTATGACTCCGTCGTTGATGGGATACGGGCTGCCGAGAAGGGTGCCTTCGAGGAAATTTTAAACGCTGCATCTGCGGCTTTCGCGGCTGGTGACCTGCCCCTCATCGGGGACTACCTGGAGCAGGCTGCTGCGATTTACCCTAGCAGCCTGTCGGGCTTTCCATGAACCGGCTGCAAATTCGTTCATTTGGCCCAGATTCCCGCCCCTTTTTGCCCCATAGCTATGGCTATGAGCCTTCGACAGCCTGCAAGGGATAACCGACTCCGGATATATCAGTCCCGTTTAGCGCGTGAATAAAAGCAGACTTGGTTGAGTTATCAAGGGCGGGCAAGAGTCCTGGAAACACAGCAGCGCTATGCTGAGGCCTTGGCTCTCTTGCGTCAAGGTTTAGCCCTGGCTCCGGCGGAGTCACTCCCTTTGCGTGATGAAAAGCACCTGGTAGGACTTCTTTCTGCACGAATTGATCGGTTGTATCGGCAAGGGGATGACCTCTATGGCCGGGGTGAGTTGCACTCTGCCCGCAGCCGTTTTGAAGAGCTGACAGAACTGAGCCCTGAGCATCGGGATGCTCAAGAGTTTAAGCAAAAGATAGACGCAGAGTTGCAACAGCAAGCTCAACGTGCTGTCGGTGCGGGAGAAGCTGCTCTGGGGCATGCCGAGTTACTTGAGGCACAACGGGCTTTCCAGCAGGAGTTGCGAGCCTGGCCTGCTGAAATCTCCGCCAAGGATGGCCTGGATAGGTCTCCTGCTGCGGCACTGGAGGCAGAACTTGCCCAGGTTGAAGAGGAGTTAAGGCATCGGCAAGAGGCCATTGCCAGGCTGGTGCGTACAGCCATTCGGCAACAACATTTTAATAAGGCAGGCCAATTGCTGGCTCAGGCCGAACGCCTTGGTTCTGACCTTGATGATCTGGCCGACCTGAAAATTGAGTTCAATGTTGCACCTGTCCGTGAGGTAGCGCACCAGCTTGATATGGCGCGTCAGCATGTCGCCAGGGGGAGCTTCTGCTCGGGGCTCAAGGCCTACCGTCGCGCTCTCGATATTGACCCCGAAAACGTTGGGGCCCTTGCAGGGTTAAAGCATGGGCGGAGTGTGTTGAGTGAGGCAATTGCGCAATCCCTGATTGAGGGGGCCGCCGCGCACAGGTCGGGAAATCTGCAACAGGCGCGACTGATTTATGGCTCAGTTCTCGAACTCGATCCACATCAGCAAGATGCCTTGTCGGCGCTCCGGCAGATCGAGCCTGTCGGCCGCACCGGCCTGACGAGTGCCGATAGCAAGCGCATCTATCTGAATGGGATTGAGCTCTATGCTGGAGGCAATTATCGGCAGGCTATCGATGCCTGGCGGCAGGTCCTTGCTCTTGACCCTGCTCACGAAAAAGCGTTGATGAACATCAACAGGGCGGAGCGTAAAATACGTCAGATAAGGGAGCGGCAAGGGGGGTGATTCGGTCGGTTTTTTTTGCGAGTTTGCGGTTCAAATATACTTTACTGATGGCTCTGCTTATCGGTTTTTTTATTCTTGGCGGGATCTTTCTGGCAGAGCAGAACCTGCGGCGCTCTCTGGTTCGTGAGAGTGTCGAGAAGGGGGTTGGGGTAGCACGTGGCGTTGCCTTCAATGTCGAAGACCCATTATTGTCAGGAGATGACCTCTCTCTTTTCTCGGCCCTGAAGACGGCTGGCCGCTCACAGGGCGTTGTTTATGTGGTCATCGTCGATGAACAGGGGCAGGTTAAGGTGGCAAGTAGTATCGACCTGGTCGGTACCACCTGGCGCTGGCCCGGGGAGCCTGAACCCTCTGCGGAAGGCGAGGGCTATCTGCTGCGAAGAAGTCTTGCGGGGGATCTGTTTGATGTAGAGGTGCCGATCCTGTTGGTCGGGGATAAGCCTCTGCCGCTCGGTTCGATCCATCTTGGCCTTTCGCAATCCCATGAAAACCAGTAGCACCACGATGACAATTGCCACGGCTTCAAGCAGGCTGACCGAATCGCACAGAGTCTCGGGATTCCCCCATCATCCCAAGTCCGCGCCCGGGCGGGCCTGCGCTATTGCCTTCAGGAGCAGACCCGCAATGGCCACTGTTGTCTCAGCCGCGAGGCGCTGCTGCAGGAGGCCAAAACCCTGCTGGCTATCCCCGAGGTTGTCATTGAGGAAGCTCTGCTGTCGGAGGTGGACGCAGAGCTTCTGGTGAGCGAGGAATTCGATGGCACCTCCTATGTCTACCTCAAGCATATCTACCGGGCCGAATCCGACGCGGCCAAGCATCTGCATCGCTTGATCACCGGAAAACTACCCTGGGCGGGCATCCCCCTCGAAAAAACTATCGTGGAGGCTCAGGCCAAGGCGAACATAACTCTGGCGCCCTCCCAGCACGAAACGCTGCTGCGAGTGCTTCAATCGAAAGTGTCCCTTGTTATCGGAGGTCCCGGTGTGGGTAAGACCACGACTCTCAACACCCTGCTGCGGGTCGTGGA
>SDWN01000933.1 GCA_004195305.1 Neptunomonas sp.
AGGGGCGATGGACAAATAGGTATGGAACCTATTTGTCCATCAGGTTAACAACACAATACGAGGTCGGCTATGTTGAACACTCTTGTTAAACGTCTGGAAGGCATCCTGTTTGGCGGCCGGGCCATAGCTCTGCTGCTGATGGTGCTCTTCACCGGACTAATGTCCTACTACGCCCTGCAGTTGAAAATGACTGCCGGTTTCGACAAGCAACTGCCCGAAGGGCACGAATATACCGAGACCTTTCGCGACTACGAAGATCAGTTGCTGGGCGCCAACCGTCTGATCGTGGTGATGGAAACCAAAGACGGTGATATCTGGAATAAGGCCGATCTGACCCGGCTCTATGAGCTAACCCAGGCGGTACTTTATCTTCCTAATGTCGATCGCTTGTCGACCACCTCGCTGTGGACCCCCAACGTCTACGCCAAAGAGATCACCGCCGAAGGCTTCAAGGCCGACCCGCTGATTCCCGGCGACGTGGTGGCCGAGGCGTTGGACGATGACAAGATCGCCGAGATCCGCAGGCTCACCAACAGCGGTGGTTTTATGGGCCAACTGGTGGCCCGCGATTCCTCCAGCGCCATGATCACCGTCAATCTGCTCGAAGCCGATCCGCAGACCGGCGAAGCGCTAAACTATATCGAATTCAATCAAACCCTTGAAGCAGATCTGCGACGTAAATTCGAGGACGCCAGTACCCGCATCCGTATCATCGGCTTTGCCAAGCAGGTGGGGGATGTGGCCGAAGGCGGCCAGTCGGTGCTGATCTTCTGCGCGCTGGCGGTGTTGATGACCGCCCTGGCGGTGTACTGGTACTGCCACTCGATCTGGCTGACCGCGCTGCCGATCGCCTGCTCACTGGCGTCCCTGATATGGCAGTTCGGTACGCTGACGCTGATGGGCTACGGTCTCGATCCGTTGGCGATTCTGGTGCCGTTCCTGGTGTTCGCCATCGGTGTGTCCCACGGTATTCAGCAGATCAACTACATCGTGCGCGGCATCGCCCAGGGCATGGACCCCTATGATGCGGCCAAGGAGAGTTTCCACGGCTTGCTGGTGCCGGGCGTCATGGCGCTGGTGACCACCCTGGTGAGTTTTCTGACCCTGTTGCTGATCCCGATCCCCATGGTCAAGGAGCTGGCGATCGTCGCCTCCATCGGTATCGGTTACAAGGTCATTACCAACCTGATCATGCTGCCGGTGGCGGCGTCTTACGCCAAGTTCAGCCCCGACTACGCCGAAAAACAGCTTGTTCGCCGCGAGGCGCGCGCCAGCTGGCTCAAGACCCTGTCCCATATAGCCCGCTGGCGTAACGCCTGTATCGCCACCCTGGTCACCGCTCTGGTGCTGGCTGTCTCGGTGTGGCAGAGCAGTGGCCGCCATGTGGGTACTCTGCAGCCCGGCGCACCCGAGCTGCACGCCGACTCGCGCTTCAACCTTGATTCGGTGGCGGTGACCGAAGGCTACGATATGGGACTGGATTGGCTCACCGTGGCCTTCGAAGCCCCGGCCAACTCCTGCGGTGATGCACGGCTGATGCGGCTGGTGGATGATTTTGGCTGGCAGATGGAACAGCTGCCTGAGGTGATCTCGGTGGTCAGCCTGCCGAGCATGGTCAAACTCTATAACGAGGGCTACAACGAGGGTAACCCCAAAATGGCGGCGATCCCTTCAGATGGCCGTGAGCTGGGTTACATCGTCTCCGATCAGGAGTCGCTCAAGGGGATTGGCACCAAAGACTGCTCCATGGTGGGGGTTAACCTGTTCCTCACCGACCATAAGGCGGTCACTCTCAAGCACATCCTCGGCGTGGCCAAACAGTATCGTATCGACAACCAGATGGAGGGGGTCAAGATCCGCCTGGCTAGCGGTAACGGTGGGGTGATCGCTGCCACCAACGAAGAGGTAGAGGTCAGCGAGTTGCCGATGATGCTGTGGGTCTACGGTGTCATCACCCTGCTGGTGTTTATGACCTACCGCGACTGGCGAGCCATGATCGCCTGTACGCTGCCACTGACCGTGGGCACCTTCCTCGGCTATTGGTTTATGAAGGCCAATGTCATCGGCCTGACCGTGGCCACGCTGCCGGTGATGGTGCTGGCGGTGGGGATCGGCGTTGATTACGCCTTCTATATCTATAACCGACTGCAACTGCATCTGTCCAAGGGTGAGGATATCGTCATCGCGTTTGAAAAATCGCTGCAGGAGGTGGGGATCGCCACCATCTTTACCGCCATCACTCTGGCTGTAGGCGTGGCCACCTGGTCGTTTTCCGATCTGAAGTTCCAGGCCGATATGGGCAAGCTGCTGACCTTTATGTTCCTGT
>SDWN01000939.1 GCA_004195305.1 Neptunomonas sp.
TAGGAGGCCGACCGAGAATAGACAGACCTACTGCGAAATTCTCATTTCGGCCAGATTCCCCGCTCATTTTTGTCAAATAGAACCACTATTCTTCGCAAATGACCGAAAAATCTGACTCAAAATGCGTCTCTCTCGCTACGGTCGCTATTCTCGGTCTGCCTCCTGGGTGTATAAATATTAGAAGAGGAATACGACTGACACCGGCAGGGCGTGAAATTTACCCGTACTTTCAATCCCGGGGCTGGCTGTAAGGGAGCTGAAGTTTGAGTTGAGGTTTGGGTTAAGGGTTGAGTTGCGCCTGAAGGCTAAGCGTTGGTCAAAGATCCTAATCTATAACAGGGTCGCAGACGGCGCCGGTGGCAACGTTCATCGGGTTAATATCCGACCGGGGTTGAAAAGAGCGGGGTTGTGCTATTAATCTCGTATAGGCCAGATAGCCAGGGTGGCGCATCCGTGTGCCAATCTATTAAGCTACGGGTTAATAGCGTTCAGGATTCAGGATTCAGGGTTCTGGATTAGGTTCATCCTTAAGCCAAAGGGTTTCCTGATTACCCATGATCTTCAGTCATCACAGCAGCAAGCGATGCATACACGCTAGAATAGATAGGCTGCATCGTGGCTGAGCGTTATGGGTAATCAGAAGATCCGATCCTCATTTGTGGGTCGGAATTTGTTCTGACAGAGCGACCAGGGAGCCACCTGCGTCGGGCTGAAGCCAGCCCCATAAAATCCGATATTCATGGGTGGATTGGGGTTGCTTAGATACAAGGGTGCCGCATGCGTCAGGTTGAAACCCGACCTACAAAAGAAGCAGGTTGGGGTTGTTGGTTTATGTGGGTCGGAATTCATTCCGACAAGGCCCTCAGGCGGCTCCCTATGTCGGGTTTAAACCCTACCTTGGGGCTTTATGAAAGTCTAACGGGATGCACCGCCCTACAGGGATATATGCAGAAAGAATAGATCGACTAAATCATGGCTGAATTTTGTGGGTAATCAGGAAGGGTTTTGTTTATGAAGGGTGTTAAATCGGTACTTTTATTCGCTGCGGTGGTGCTGTTGCAGGCCTGTTCGATCGTTCCTGATCTTCCCGGCCCGATCGGTATTCCCGGGTTATAACGGCCTATGGCTGGGCGACGTAACGTTGCCGCAGCAGTTCAACTCGGGTCCGGTTGGCGCCAAAATCGCTGGTGCCGACGCGTGAGGCGGAGCGGATCTGGATGACGTTGTTTTGAGCATCGAGGCGCGCTTCGAGATCGTCGACAAAACCAAACAGCGAGCTGGTAAAGGTGGCCGCAAGATAACCCTCCCCGGTAGCCGTCAGCTGTCCGCCTTGCGCGCTGATCATCGCTTGCAGATGCATCCAGGCCTGCTCCGTCTGACCGTCGCTGATGGCGAAGGGGGCGACCTTCTTATCATTCGGCGTACCGGCTTCACTGCTGACGCAGTTTGGTTTCGGCGAGCAGGCAGAAAGCCGTTGATTGACTAACCCAGCGGCTTCACCCTGCTTGGAATCCATCCCTTTAACAACAAACATTATAATGACCGCGATCAGGCTTCCGCCTACGGCAACGCCGAGAATGGTTAACAGCTTCATAGTTGGCTCCGACAGGCTTTAGTCTGCCAGTATACCTGTAGGAGCGGTTTTCCTCAGTAAATAGTGATGTTGCGTCAACCCGCGATGAAAAAGGTCTACTCTTTATGGGTGGCCCTTGGTTACCGGGTGTGGGAATGATGGATCAGATTCGAAAGTTGTATGCGCTGTGCTTTTTGGTCCTGTGGTTATTGCACGGCTGCGGTGCTGCGCCTGCGGAGCGTTCAGGTCAGGCGGTGACCTCAGCCGATGCGGCGGTGATTGAGGGTGAGCAATCACAATGGATCGTTTTTGGGGTCGTATTAGGGATGCAGCCGATCCAGATAGAGGGTTCGGGTGATCAGACGGAGCCGGGGATGTTGCTGGATATCGTTCTGGATGATGGCAGTTCGCTGCTGGTCAAGCAGTTGCTATCGCAGGCTGGAGAGCTGAAGCCGGGCAACCGGGTCAGGGTGTTGCGAATTGGTGGTTATTCGCGGGTGACCTACTGGCCGTACCCCGCGAGCCAGTAATCCGGGCTTGCGGGACGAGCCGTTCGGATCTACTAATCAGTTCTTGGCCCTATCGAACCGGCGCAAGTGCGTGAACTTACTGGGTTTGATATGGCTTGCATTGACCCGTTAGGGAATGATGACGCATCCATGCCAAACCTATGACCCCGTAGGCTTAAGAGTTATTTCTGTCTCTTATACACATCT
>SDWN01000234.1 GCA_004195305.1 Neptunomonas sp.
GGGCATTACAGCACAGGTCCAGTTTTGTGGTCGCCTGGAACGGCAACAGGTCGCTGATCTTTATCGCCGCGCTAACCTACTACTCAATCCCAGCCGTGTGGATAACTCGCCCAATTCGATCATCGAAGCCCTCGGCTGCGGGCTGCCGGTGGTTTCGAGCCGAGCCGGAGGAATCCCGCAACTGGTGTCTCACGGTGAAACCGCCTACCTAGTCGATACGGAATCGGCAGATGCGCTGGCCTATGCCGCTCTAGAGGTACTCGGGGATATTTCTATACAAACAACCCTACGCCAAAACGGCCTGCAATTTAGCCAACGGTTTCACTGGCAACAGATAAAAGACGACCTGTTACAGGTCTACCAACAGGTTCAGGAACAAAAAACAACAAAGGGACAAACAGCATGAGCGGCGTTTATACCCAACTGGTCAGCAAACTGTTATTTCCGCTGCAGGAACGCCTAAAGGGCCACAACAGCGTGACGCTCCGCCAAGCCCTGGAGAAAAGCCAATGGTTAACAGCAACACAGATTCAACAGCTGCAATCGAACAAGCTACAAACATTCATCCAAAATGCCTATCAACATGTACCCTATTACCGGAATCTGCTCGATAGCCTGGGCATCAAAGCCAGCGACTTCAATTCTCCAGCGCAACTGGCCCGGCTGCCCTTTCTGACCAAAGCAGTTATCCGGGAAAACGAAGACAATCTCAAAGCAGACAACGCTCAGGGCTTACAAAAATTCAACACTGGTGGTTCCAGTGGCTCCCCGCTGATATTTTTCCTCAACAACGAGCGGGTCAGTCACGATGTTGCCGAAAAATGGCGAGCGACTCGCTGGTGGGATGTCGATATCGGCGACCGTGAGATCGTCGCCTGGGGCTCCCCCATCGAGTTAACCGGTCAGGATCGTATTAAGATGGTTCGTGACAAAGTGATGCGCACCAAACTGATCCCCGCATTCGATCTGGGCGAACAGCAGATACACGATTTTATCCAGCGCATACGCAGTTTCAAACCCAAAATGCTGTTCGGATACCCTTCCGTCTATGATTTAATCGCACGCAAGGCACAAGAACAAGGTATCAAACTGAATGACCTGGGCATCAAAGTCGCTTTCGTCACCTCAGAACGCCTCTACGATCATCAATGCGCTAATATCGAGCAAGTGTTCGGCTGTCCGGTGGCCAATGGCTATGGAGGGCGTGATGCCGGATTTATCGCGCATCAATGCCCGCACGGCGGCATGCATATCAGCGCAGAAGACATCATCGTCGAGATTATCGACCCGGTGGGTAAGCCATTGCCAGCTGGCGAGTCCGGGGAGATCGTTGTGACCCACCTGGCAACCAGCGCCTTCCCGTTTATACGCTATCGCACCGGGGATATCGGCACACTCAGCAAAGACCCCTGCCTCTGTGGTCGTGGGCTACCGTTGCTGGAAAAGATTGACGGTCGTTCCACCGACTTTATCGTCGCCCAGGACGGTACCGTCATGCATGGATTAGCATTGATCTATGTATTACGCGAAATCCCGGGTATCCAGGAGTTCAAGATCACCCAACAGGACCTGGAGCACACCCATGTCGAGATATGCCTGGGTAACGCACCATTCACAGCAGCGCTACACGAGCGCATCAGCCAGGGCCTAAAGAAGCGACTCGGCCAGAGTGTCGAGATATCTGTCGAGACCGTAGAGCAGATAACACCGGAAAAATCGGGCAAATACCGTTATGTTAAAAGCCTCGTGGAAATCGAACAACGATGAGGGACCTATTACTCGCAGGGGTCTTTATCCTGTTAATCCTGCAGGTCTATAAAAGACCCTATTTCGGCGTACTGATCATGGCCTGGATAGGCTATATGAACCCGCATCGGCTGGCCTTCGGCTTTGCCTACAACTTACAGTGGGCAGCAATCGCCACGGTGATCACCTTTATCGCGCTTCTAGTCACCAAAGAACGTGAGCCCCTTCCGACAACAGCTCTTACTAAATTCTGGATCGCCTTTATTATCTGGATTACGATCACAACACTGTTCGCAATTTACTTCGATTTAGCGTTTAACGGTTACAAGACCTTTATAAAGATTCAAATCGGAATTCTGTTTACCATTTTATTAATACGAACCCCCCACCAAATAAAGGCACTGCTAGCCGTCATCGTCTTTTCCATTGCCTTTTATGGTATAAAGGGTGGTTTTTTTACCATAGTAACCGGCGGTAGCTACCGCGTCTGGGGCCCTTCCGGTTCATTTATTGAAGGCAATAATGAACTGGCTGTAGCATTGCTAATGACGGTGCCCTTTATTTATTTCTTTTTT
>SDWN01000465.1 GCA_004195305.1 Neptunomonas sp.
AGATGTGTATAAGAGACAGCTGCATGGCTCCGCTCGATGCACTACGCCAGCGGCCAACGGCAATCCGCTGCATGCCACTTTTGCCCGTAGGAAAAAGCGCGGCGTGCCAGTCGAAGAGACGTTCCTTGCTCAAAGGGGTTGCGTAATTGCCGGTGGCATCAAGCATGACCTCGACGATACCATCCACATGCCGATCAATTGGTATTGAGCTGTCAAAATCGATACCCATGCGTCTCGCAACTGAAGAACGTACCTGTTCGCGGTCGAATATCTCCCCTTCAATTTCACTGGTATTGAGAACATCCTGGGTCAGGGTCTGAAGGCTGGCCTCCTTTTGCAGTAAGAAGCCAAGCGCCTCCATGCGTCCCACCAGCCGTCCCTGCAGATGGCGAACCTCAGCGAGCAAAACTGTCAGTTTTCCCTGATCCCAGCTGAAATCAGGCCATTGGTCTTGTTGGTGGATATACATATATTCTCCGCACGATTTAAGGAGATTATGGGCCATAATCACCGCATACGCAAGAGCAATCTCCTTATATGGTGCGGTGAATAAGGTCGCTAATCACCGCGAACATTCTCAAGCAGGACCAGCGCTCCGGTAAGCTGACCAAGGGGATCGTCAAAGACCTCTTGACCAAGTCACCCTTTCATTCGCGGGGGATTAAGGTCAGGTTAGAGGACGGTCAGGTCGGGAGAGTGCAGGGGCTTGCGGGCTGACAGGTCAATCGTGGCGCAATTGGGCCTACCATCGAATTGTGGTGGTTCAATAAATTCGGATACTAATTAGGTGAGGTGTCTCCGGAATTCCGAAACCTGTCGCGAATGTCCGAAAGTCAAGCCTGACCCCTTAGCCCCCAAACGCCTATCGCAGGTGGGGTATACCCAGGGTGCATTCGATGGGCGGACGCGGCAGGCGATCTGTTTTGATATGGGGTGCGCAGGCTGGCGAGAAGGGCGGGATTTGCACTCCCAGTGCCCAGGGTGGGAAATTGCTCGGGGTGAAAATGGAGATTGCGATAAATCTACAGCTGGAGAGCCGCCTGCCAGGCAGGTCTCCTGCGCATAAATTACAGGCTAGGTCTTATTGTCTGCTGTGGGTCGCGCCGAGTTTTTTCAGGCAGTCTCAAACAGTAAAAAGAACCGTTCGATCTATACGGTGGCAGGCAGCCCATGCTATCTTCTCAGCGCTTCAAACAGATATTACAGGAGGAAATTAATGCGTAAATGGCTGGAATATATTCCCTTTGTCGGCATTGCCACCTTGGTCAGGGTCCTTCCGAGATCTTTGGCGCTAAGCCTGGGCAAGCGACTTGGACAATTGGCCCAACACGCCCAGGGACGGCGGGTTCGCGTCGCCCGCGATAATCTGCAGAAGGCGTTCCCGGAAATGTCGTCCGAGGAGGTCTCCGAAACCATAGGCGCGATGTTCAAGCATCTCGGCAGCAGCTTTATCGACATGCTGCGTGTTGATCAGTACCGTGGCCAGCAGGATCTTGAACGGTATTTCGAAATCGATAACAGCGAACACCTGACTGAGGCACTCGAACTGGGCCGCGGTTGCATCGTCCTGTCCGGCCATGTCGGCTTCTGGGAAGCTGGAACCTTCTTTATGCCGCAGTTAGGATTTACGACAGAAGTCGTTGCCAAGCCGATGCGTAACCCGCTGCTTGATGCCTACTTCAGCCGCATACGGCGAGCCAACGGCAATCAAATCATCAACAGTCGTAAGGGTGCCCGCGGCATCCTCAAATCGCTGCAGAAGAACCACGCGGTCTGCATTCTGCTCGATCAGCACCTCGGGGGGGAAGGATCGGTCGTCGCACCATTCTTTGGCCGACCGGCGCATACCACAACCATCATTACGCAGATGGCAACCAGATATCAGATCCCGATTGTTATGGCATTCTCCTATCGTCAGCCAGACAATACCTATCTATGCCATTTCGAAAAAATGTTTCTCCTGGAGGGGGACCTGAAGGAAGAGAACATTCTGGCCAACACCTCCCTGCTCAACCAGCGCATCGAAGCTGGAATCCGCCACGACATCAGCCAGTGGTTCTGGCTCCATCGCCGCTGGCGATCCTGCTGTGAGAAGTAGTTCTTGTCTGGGGTATGCCCGCAATAGTGGACACCACAAAGTCAGTCAGGCGACTCGCGGTCGGCTGAAGGATTTCATCTCATCGACCCCCATGAATCACACACAAGAAAGGCCAACCTCAGATGTGGGGTTGGCCTTTCTTGTTGATCGCTATTTGTCGGTCACTGAAA
>SDWN01000699.1 GCA_004195305.1 Neptunomonas sp.
AGATGTGTATAAGAGACAGAAGAATAGTAGCGTCTTGATTGAAGCCGATGTTGCCTTAGTTGGATATTCGCATCAATTTTGAACACTAGAATCACAACTATTGATCGCAATCGCAAGTGGCGTGAATGCTGATCATGGAAGTAGCTGGTGGTGGCCCAAACCGGACATATCATCAGCGACCGGTAATGACAAGTGCTGCGACAGAGCAGACATAGCTGGTCTTCTAAGGCTTTAAATCCACATACTGTTTGTTCAAATTTTGTACAGCGCTTATAATGAATAGTGAAGGTATGTGAGGCAAAGGAAGTGCCTTCGATTAATGAGGAGGCTATCATGATCTCAATTAGTGGAGTACTCGGCTTGGCGCTAGCGCCTTTATTTTCAGCATTGGCTCTGGCCTTTATTGCTGTCGTTTTTTTTAAAGCCCTTGGCTTAGCAATAAAAAAGATAAAAGCTTCGCAGCGTTCAATGCGCATAGCGGCGTCTAATGAATCATTTGAAGGTAATATACGCAAAATCACTGAAAGACGACGTTTTTCAGATAGACGACTATGTCAGGAAGAAAGGCGACATCTGGCCACTGCGTAGTGCAGTTGTGCTGAGGCTGGCGTTAGATCTTTTATCGAAAAAGGAATGGTTCTTCAATGGAGCTAAGGGTTGTTCTTTTGGGGATTTTTTTTGCCTGCAATATGCCCATATATGCTCAAGTAGAACTGAATACCCAGTAGTGTTTTTCTAATAGCGAATACTCACCGAAGCTAACGGTCCGAAATGGGTCAACACCTGCCATGCTCCCCTCATCAGATTAACGGCAGCATTGTAGATGTAAGCGCCCATATAGATCGGGCGCTACACGGCTACACCTCGGTCTTCTCAGCCATCTCCAGGGCATCATCAACTTCGATTCCAAGATAACGAACCGTACTGTCAAGATTGGTGTGCCCCAGCAGCAACTGAACAGCCCTGAGATTTTTGGTTCGCTTGTAGATAAGAGCTACTTTGGTTCTTCTCATGGTGTGGGTGCCATACATGCCTGTGTCGAGATCAATGCTCGACACCCATGAGTTAACGATCCGCGCATACTGCCTAGTGGATAAGTGTGTCCCATCAACCTTGGCACTTGGAAATACATAGTCCCCCAAACCAAGCTGGCGACTAGCGATCCAGTCTTTGACCGCTTCCCGAGTTTGCTCCGTAATTTCGAATTGGACGGGGCGGCCTGTTTTACTTTGAAAAATGCTCGCCCTGGATGCGACCTCGCTTCCAGTAGCAATATCTCGAACCCGAAGATTTACTAGAACACACCCTCGTAGTTTGCTATCTATAGCGAGGTTGAAAAGGGCTAGCTCCCTGAGGTTTTCTGCAATCTGAAGCCGAATTCTGATTCCCCAGATTTCCTTAAGCTTCAGAGGTCGTTTTTGGCCAACCAGCTTGCCCTTATTCCAAGGCTCTGTGCGGTGGCTATAGTGATCGGTAGCATACATGGCTCAGTTCTCCGTAGGTGGATAGAACTGAAGTATGGTTGCCGTCCTGTGGTCGCTTGCTATGACGAAGCGGAAAGCCCAGCATGCCCGCAATTAACCGAGAATAATTCACAAAAATTATTGTGAGGCCAGTGGGCTCATAGACCGACAAGCTGTTAGGGTAATGTATACATTCGGAGTTAATTGACTATATGGCTTTAATTGCAAATCTCAGACATTTCCTGGACGAAGACGGCAGCATACCAGAACTTCCTGATGCTGCGATGAAACTGGTTGGCTTCCTGACGCGGATTGTTTCTACAGTTTCAAAGGAAGCAGAAGAACCAATAGTTGATGTCGATATTAAATGCTGTGAAAGAAGTAACGAACTCAGTTGTGATGGATACATTGAAGCCTGGGTTAGTGACAATATGGACATACAGTGGTGCTGTAACACATGCGATGAAAACGGCGTCATTTCAAACTGGCATGGAAGTCAGTGGGATCATCATGATAAAACTGTGCATTAGTTCAGGGGAGCGGGCCCTATTGAGGTAACACGCTACCGCCAGCAAGTTGGCTAGGCGCTCCAAAACGTTGCGCGATTTTCTGTGCCGTTATTACGGCGTTGGTTGCTTCAGGGAGCGGAACGGCCACAGCAGACACATCATCAGAGACCAATAACGACAAGAGCTGCGACTAACCGGCCATCAGCCTAGATATATGCAAGGTCGATGATCACCACGTCTTGTGCCTCTCCGCATGAGCCAAATTCAATCTGAGTTTGGTGTGTGGGTTATCTACAGCTCAATAGTGGATGGT
>SDWN01000469.1 GCA_004195305.1 Neptunomonas sp.
ATACCGATGCGCGCGAACGCCTCGCTGGCGTAGGCCTTGGCCATCGACGCGCAGCGCGCCACCTCGTCGGGAGCCTCGGCGTCCGCACTCGCGGCGAGCAGTCCGAGTCTGTTGAGCCCACGGTTGTACAAGACCGGTGACAGGGTGCGTTACAACATGCATGGCGAGGTCGAATTTTTGGGCCGAGTTGATAACCAGATCAAGCTGCGAGGCTATCGGATCGATCCGGAGGAGATCGAGCAGCAGTTGTGTCGGCATCCTGCGGCCAGCGAGGCGGTGGTCTTTCTCGATAAGGGCGCAGACGACGCTCCCGAAGCGCTGTTTGAGCGACTGTCCGCGCTGGATCCTGAGTGCGCAGATGCCTTGCTGCGGGAGGTTGAACGCACATCTATCGAGCGATCTAAGACCTACGATCAATCCGACCAACAGGCCACATTATGACCAAACGCCTCAAGCGTTACCGCGAGTTTGATCTCACGCTGCTGCTGAAGCACGAGTCCTTTATTAATCCGCCCCGCGAGGCACAGCGCAGCTGGTTACTCAACCGCACGTTGAATGAGTTTACCCGGGATATCTACGCACTGGATAAGATCGCCAGCCGCTTTGTCTGTGGAACCGATCAACTGGTCACCAGCGATCGAACCCAGGCCCGGCTGTCGGATCTGGAGATCATGGAGGATTGGCAGATACCGATTATGCAGGCGATGGCCGAGGCGGTGACTGAACATCGCGGTGATATTCTCGAGATCGGTTTTGGCAGGGGAGTGGCCTCAAGCATGATACAGCAGGGGGGGGTGGACTCGCATACTATCATCGAATGTAATGATGCGATCGTTGACCGATTCAGCGAGTGGCGGGATGCTTGGCCCGACCGGGATATCAGGATCGAGCATGGCCTGTGGCAGGATGTGCTGGTTAACCTGCCCCTGTACGACGGTATTTTCTTTCATACCTACCCGCTGAATGAGACCGATTTTCTGGAGCAGATCGGGGAGAGTTCCACCTTCGCCGAACATTTTTTCCCCCACGCGGCAGCGCACCTGAAAGCGGGCGGCGTGTTCACCTATCTGAGTAACGAAATCGATTCGTTGAGCCGCCATCACCAGCGCTTATTGTTTCGTCACTTCCGTTCAATTGAGATTAGCCTGATCTCAGAGTTGAATCTTCCGGAGCTGGTTCAGGATCAATGGTGGTCAGATTCCATGGTGATCGTAAAAGTCAGGAAGTAAACAATGGACGGCACCGGCCCACAAGAACGTGATTTCGAAAGTCGTATTCAGAGATTGACGCCTGAGAGTCGTATGCTCCTCGCTAGAAAACTGCAGCTGTTTGAGGGTGATCATCTCGGACAGGCCGCCCACACCGGCACGTTGACCGCTTGTGTCGGGCAGCAGCAGGGCCAGCAGGTGAGCACGGAGGAGCTCAAGCGTTTTTCAGAAAGCCTTCTGCCAAGCTGGATGGTACCTCGGGTCTTTGGAGTGGTGGCGACGATTCCACGCACCAGCAGCGGTAAGGTCGATCGGAGTGCATTATCCGGCTATGCCTGGGACTTTCAGCAGGATGACGATGAGCAGGTCCCGGAGGACGATTTTGTCGCCCCGACCAGTGATAACGAAAAGATCCTCGCGGCGATCTGGATGGAGGTCCTGGCCATCGGAGAGGTCAGTATTCATGACAATTTTTTTGAAGTGGGAGGGGACTCGTTACTCAGTATCCGGGTACTGGCACGTGCCAACAAGGCCGGACTCTGTATTGCGCCGGAGGCGTTTTTTGATCACCCCACCATTGCCGAACAGGCCAGGTTGACCCACCAGCCGCCGACCAGAATCTCTGAGGAAAACTTGGCACAGGGTCGAGCCGAGCTGTTACCTATCCAACACTGGTTCTTTGAGCGTATCACCTGTCATCCGGAGCACTGGAACCAGTCGCTGCTGCTCCTTGTCGAGGAACACCTTAGTTTTTCCGCGCTGGAGCAGGCTTTGCCTAGGATCATCAAGCAGCACGAAGCGTTACGCAGCTCGTTCACACGGGAGTCGGGGCGTTGGCAGCAGTGGGTCCATGCAGTCCCCGCTGAGCTGCCTCTCTGGCACGAGGACTTTTCAGCGCTTTCTGGGAAGGCGCTGAGAGACGCTTTGGAAGCACGAGCCGTCGCGCTCAATAGCAACTTTCAGCTGGATAGCGCACCGCTGATTCGGCTGCTGTTTGCCGAGACGGCTCAGGGACTGTCTCTTATACACATCT
>SDWN01000473.1 GCA_004195305.1 Neptunomonas sp.
TGCAGTGAAACATCGGCAGCGTCCACAGATAGATCGGGTGCTGCTGCATGCCCCAGGACAGCGCGTTACTGACCGCGTTCAGGTAAGCCCCGCGGTGATGGTAGACCACCCCTTTGGGATCGCCCGTGGTACCGGAGGTGTAGTTGAGCGTGATCGCATCCCATTCATCGGCAGGCGACTGCCAGGCGAAGCTGGACTCCCCGGTAGCCAAAAAGGCTTCGTAGTCAGTGCTGCCGATCAATTCGCCGCCCTGCCAATACAGGTCGTCAATATCGATTACCAGCGGTTTATTTGGCACCTGCTCGAGTGCCACCCCAACCATCTCGCTGAACTCCCGATCAGTGAACAGCACCTTGGCTTCGGCATGCTGGAGAATAAAGGCGAAGTTTTCAGAATCGAGCCGGGTATTGATCGAGTTAAGCACGGCGCCGCACATAGGCACAGCGAAGTGCAGCTCAAAATGCTCGGGAATATTGGGCGCGACCAGCGACACCGTATCACCCTTACCGATACCGTATTTAGTTAGCGCACTGGCCATCTGCTGGCAGCGCTGATAAGTTTGGGACCAGTTGCGGCGCGTATCACCGTGGACCACAGCGGTACGCAGCGGATAGACCTTAGCCGCACGCTCGAGAAAGGTCAGCGGCGAGAGCGCGGTGAAGTTGGCAGCATGCTTATCGAGGTGTGCGAGGTAAGGGGAGTTCTGGTTATCGCTCAATGTTAAGATCCTTTTCTGTTTTTACCCTAAAAACTGGCGAGTGTTAATCCTGGTTGACTGCTCTGTATAGCGTCGCAATCAGTGTATCAGCGCTCGCTTACATCCGCCTAGTAACCAGGAGGCATTATCAATCTGCAGCGCAGCCTGCCCCTCAATACAAAGAGACCGCCCTGCACCGCCCTATCGACCGCAGAATCACAGCCCCCCAATTTAGCGCGTTAGCGTTACCCGAGTATTGCTTAAATCTAACCAAATGTAACAGACCCCGAGCAACCCTCTTTTTGTGTTAAATTTACCCCCCTCTTATTCTACTGCTAAGAATCGCTTCTATGCCCAAGCTATCGGCGATCACCACCCGGTTCTTTGCGATGATGCTGGCCATCATCGGCACCATTTTCGTTTCTTTCTACTGGTACTCGGTGCCGTTGATTAAGGATAAAGTGCTGGAGATCGAACACAATGCCAGCAAAATCGCCCTGAACAACACCTATCAGCTGGCAACCAAGATGTACCTGGGCAGTGAAGACTACCGCGAACAGGCACTCGGCTCACACCAGCAGCGGCTTAAATCGATCATCCGCCTGACTGAAGACTTTATTCTCTCTCTGTACCGGGTACTTAAACAGCAGGGCCTCGGTGAGACTGAGACCTGGCGTACCATTTTCTCTGAGCTCCGCAACTTTCGCGCCGATGATGAGACCTACATCTGGATCGCCGACTACGACTACCAACTTCTGTCGCATCCGGCAAAGGGATATTTTGGGCAAGATGCCGCAACGATCCGTGACAGTGACGGTAAACTGATTGTCCCTAGCGTAGTCCAACTTGCTATCACCGAAGGCGAAGGGTTTTATCCGTATAAATGGCCCCGATTGGATTCGACTCAAGCGCTGGACAAGTATTCCTATGTGCGCAACTTTCCCGAATGGGGCTTCGTAATCGGCTCGGGGGTCTATCTTGACGCGGTAGAGCGAGAGGTTTCAGCCAAGAAACTCAAAGCGCTGAGCGAACTACGGCAAGCCTTCGCGGAGATAACGATCGCCAATAATGGCTACCTGTTCGTGTTTGACCCCCAAGCCAACATGCTGATCCACCCCAACCCCAATATTGACGGCAGCAACTTTGCAAGACTGCTGAACCCGGTCACCGGCAAGCCGATTGTCGAGGAGCTGATCAGTGTATCCGACAGCGGCACTGAAGCCGTCTACCGGTGGGACAGCCCGGATGATCCGGGCAACTACCGTTACGACAAGTTGTCACTGGTGCGGCACATCCCCGGCTTTGACTGGTATATCAGCTCGTCGGTCTATGTCGACGACCTACAGAGCAGCTCCGAGCTGCTGAGCACCCGGATCAAGCTCATCGCAGCGATCACGCTGGTATTGGGGTCGTTGCTGGCCTGGGGTTTCGCCGCCTGGCTTACCGCGCCGATCCGACGCCTGTCATATACCGCCGCGCTGGTCAGCAAGGGCCAGCTGTCGGCCAAGAGCGGCATTAAGCGGTCAGATGAATTGGGCGTTCTGGCTGAATCATTTGACTCTATGGTTGATCAACTATCAAATAATATCAAAAACCTGGA
>SDWN01000787.1 GCA_004195305.1 Neptunomonas sp.
GTTCGACCAGGCCGAAGGTGGTGCCGCGGTGCTCTACGCATTCACCGACCGCGTAAATTTTGGGGTCGAAGGTCTGCAGGCAGTCGTTGACGCGGATGCCGCGATTGCACGCCAGGCCGCTGTTTTTGGCCAGTTCGATATTGGGGGTGATGCCGGTGGCCATGACGATCAGCCGGGCGGGGAGGTACTCACCGTCATCCAGCTCTAGCGCACTGACGTGGCCGTCCAGGCTATGAATCTGCTGGCTGTTGACCCCCAGCCGGAAGCGAATCCCGCGCCTTTCCAATGCCTGCAGCAATAGGCTGGCGGCTTCAGAATCCAGTTGCCGATTGAGCGGGTAACGGGCGCGATGGACCACCGTGACCTCCATCCCCAGCTTATTCAGTCCATGGGCCGCTTCGAGTCCGAGCAGTCCCGCACCGATCACCACCGCCTGGCCACCGGCAATAGCCAGCTGCTGCATCTGTTCAACATCACGGATGCCGCGAAACCCCAGTACGCCCTGGCTGTCGGCCCCCGGTATCGGCAGCAGTAGCGGCTCGGAGCCGGTGGCGATCAACAGGCGGTCGTAGCCGATCTGCTTGCCGTTGCGGCAAACAACCTGATGCCGGACCCGGTCGATAAACATGGCCTCGAATTCATCACCGGCCAGCAATTCGATCCCCTGCGCCTCGTACCAGGCGCGATCGTGGATCAGAATCTCATCGAAACTGCTCTCGCCAGCCAGCACCGGAGAGAGCAGGATGCGGTTGTAGCTGCCGAACGGCTCCTTACCGATCACGGTGATCTGGTAGCGGTCGGGGGTGGCCGATAACAGCACCTCAAGGGTGCGGATCCCAGCCATGCCATTGCCGATGATCACGAGGTTAGGTTTCATAAGTCGTCTTCCTGCCGCTGCAGCCAAGTTGCTGATGCCCTGCTGATGTGCCCATTGCCGATGATAACGAGGTTAGGTTTCATAAGCGGTTAACCATTATATGCAGGCTCGGTTGCTTGGCGACGCTCAACGGCCTAAGCCGCCACCTCGACCTGACCCGCGTTCAGGCGCACCGGGTAGACCGGTACGCTGATCGATGCGTCCTCCTGGCAAACGCCTGTTTCCAGGCAGAAGTGCTGCTTGTAGAGGGGTGATGCGACGCTGATCACGGTACCCAGCTGCGCCAGCAGTCCCCGCGAGAGCACGTTGGCCTTGCCTGCCGGATCGTAGTTGCCGATGGCGTAGAGTGCATCGCTGCGGGCCTGGCGAAAAATAGCGACCTGTTGGTCGTTGATCAGCGCGCAGACCCCTGTATTGGGGGCGATATCGTTGAGTTGACAGATAGCGGTCCAGTTCATAGTCGTGTTCCTTAAATCCAGTATGGGCTTAGCTGGCCTTGGCAATGAGGCGCTCAGGGTTAAAGGCCGGTTTTTCGTGTTCGAAAGCGGGGCGGATCTGCTCGCGCTCCTCAACAAAAACGATGTTGCTATCGGCTTCAGCACTGTTGATAAAGTGGCCAAAGCGCTTGAGCTTCTGTTCATCTTTGAGGGTAGCAGCCCACTCGCACTCGTAGTTGTCGATGTTGAGCGCCATCTCGGCTTCCAGATCGGCGCTTAACCCCAGGCTGTCGTCGAGGATCACCTGGCGCAGGTAGTCGAGGCCGCCGTCGAGGTTGTCCATCCACACCGAGGTGCGTTGCAACCGGTCGGCGGTGCGGATGTAGAACATCAGCAGCCGGTCGATGGTCTGGATCAGGCTGGCCTTGTCGAGATCGGTGGCGAACAGGTCACCATGACGGGGTTTCATGCCGCCGTTACCGCAGACGTAGAGGTTCCAGCCGTTTTCGGTGGCGATCACGCCAATATCTTTGGACTGAGCCTCGGCGCACTCGCGGGTGCAGCCGGAGACCCCGAATTTGATCTTGTGCGGCGCGCGCAGCCCTTTGTAGCGGTTCTCCAGTTCGATCGCCAAACCGACCGAATCAGCGACGCCGTAACGACACCAGGTGCTGCCGACACAGGATTTCACCGTGCGCAGCGACTTGCCGTAGGCGTGACCGGTCTCAAACCCCGCATCGACCAGGCGCTGCCAGATCGGCGGTAGCTGGTGCAGCTGGGCGCCGAACAGGTCGACCCGCTGACCACCGGTGATCTTGGTGTAGAGGCCGTAATCCTTGGCGACCTGGCCGAGCACGATCAGTTTGTCCGGAGTGATCTCGCCGCCAGCGATGCGCGGCACCACCGAGTAGGTGCCATCTTTCTGCATGTTGCCCAGATAGATGTCGTTGGTGTCCTGCAGGCCGATATGCTGGTTGTCGAGG
>SDWN01000336.1 GCA_004195305.1 Neptunomonas sp.
CGGGATCACCCTCCTTCTCACCGACGTCGACGGGATCCTCACCGATGGGCGGATCCACTTCGATGGCAGCGGAGAGGAGGTCAAGAGCTTCCACGTCATCTTGGTAATCGGCGATGAACGGCCGGTGTCGGCGTATCGATCGGTATCTCACTGGCGATCAACCATATCAGTGGTGACGTTTCTGCCTACATTGCCAACGCCGATAGCGGCGTTACAACGACTAGTGGTGGTATCACCATCCTAGCGTCGGAGACGGCGACTATCGAGGCGCTATCAGCCGCCGCGTCTATGGCAGCAGGTGTCGGCGGCACGGCAGGTGTCGCTGTCAGCGGCGCGGGTGCCTGGGCGCAGAACATTATCCTCACAGATACCCTGGCGTATATCCTCAATAGCGAGGTTGAGAGCCACACCTTCGTTGATATCGATGCGATCAATGCCTCGTCTATCGATGCTGTGATCGTTGCCGCTTCGCTGGCCGCCGCCGGTGGTGGTACTGCCGGTGTCGGCGCTTCGATCGGTATCTCAATCGCAGACAATACGATTGGTGCCAATAACGATCTGGCACAACTGCACGCATACATCGAAAACGCCACCGTCAATGCCAAGGCGGGCGCGCTGACCATTAATGCCGATGGCGACCAGAGCATCAACGCCATTGTCGTGAAGCCGACGAGGCCGCCAATATTTTTGCCGATGCCGTGGCGGCATCTCTGGCGGCATCCTTTGCCGGTACTGCCGCCGTGTCGCTATCGATCGGTGTCTCTATCTCTAAGAACCGAATTAACAATGTGGTCGAGGCCTATATTGTCAACGCGGCTGAGGTAGAAGCGCGAACCGGCGATATCATCGTTAAGGCCCATGTCGACGAAGATCCGGCGGGGATATCAACCGATTACCAGGATAGCGATGGTGATGTAGCGCTGCATAAAGGTGACCTGGTCGAGAGCGGCAACTCTGTGTACCGTTTCCTCGGTGAAGGCGAGAAAGTACGGCCGACCTACGAGTCATCAGCCGGTGAGGTCTACCTGAAAAACGGCGACACCGTTGAGGTTATAGAAGATGACAACAACGGTGGTGTGGTTGGTGCTATCTATACCTATGAAGGTACGACTCTTATTCAGGGAACTGATGATGCGCTTGATCTGACCGGCGTTAACTTCGGCCCCTTACCTAACCCCTCGGCCCCTCCCTCATTTATCCCTAATCCGAATTGGACTTTTGTCGATGAGCAGGCCGTTTATGACTCTTCGGCGGGTGAAGTCGATATTGAAACCGACGATATCGTTCAGGTGCTCAACGGTTACACCATTCTCCAGACCAGCGACAGCAGTTCTGCCGACCTGGTACAGAACAAGACCTACGTACAGATTACCGAAGCATTCGATACGGATACCTATCATGCCGCTACCGGAGTCACCTATCGGTATGTCGGCAGCAGCCTGGATAATGTCGATCTCAGCACCACTCATTTCACTAATGCTGATGGCAGTGCCAATGCCGACTGGGTCGAAGCCCGTCCTGCGGTCGATGAGTTTGGCGATGGCGGCACCTTCTATACCTATGTGGGTAATACGACCGACGACCTGGATCTGAGTGTTGAGGATTACACCGATAGCAGTCGCTGGCAGCAGATCACCCGCAACCTTGGAACAGAAGATTATACCGACGCCCGTTACTGGGCCGAGACCTCTTCAATCACCTCGGTGGCCGTTGCCGCTTCGGTGAGTGCTGCGGTGGGCGGTGTGGCTGGGGTTGCACTGAGCGGTGCCGGTGCCGATGCCTCCAACGTTATTCTGACCCAGACCTACGCCTATATCACCGACAGTTCACTGCAGGCAACGCTGGGCAATGTCGATCTGGATGCCACCAATACCGCCAGTATCGATGCGGTGATCGTTTCCGCCTCAGCCGCGCTCGGTGGTGGTGGTGTCGCCGGAGTGGGTGCCTCTATCGGTGTGTCACTGGCGAGAAACTTCATCGGTTGGGATACCGACGCATCGGCTCTGCCTGCCGCCGATTTTGCCACCGGTGACACCAGTAAGGACCGTTACTCAATTGCTAATCCGCTGGATAACGGTGATCTGGTTCAGATCGATTCGGGCGCCCGCGCTGGCGATGTTTACCAGTATACCGGCAGCAAGATTCAGCCTGACCATAGCTCGACCCAGACCGTATCGCTAGCGGCCTATGACAGCGATGCGACCGACCACCAGATCGTATTGATCGCCGACAGTTATGCCCACGACAGCGATGACGACGGAGACCAGGCCAACGCTAAACTCGGCGGCTTGTATAAGTATGTCGGTGACGGTGCCAGTAACGTCAACCTGGCAACCCAAGACTACCTCGATGGTGATTTGTGGGAATACGTCGGCTCGAGCCTGCTAGCCGAGCAGGACTATGGCGATGATGGCCTGTGGCTGCAGGTCAATCTGACCGAATCTCCGGCCGATACCCAGGCCTATGTCCAGCGCTCCAGTATCACCGCCGGCGGGGCGTTGACTATCGACGCCCGTTCAAACCAGAGCATCAACGCCTTTATCTTCGCAGGTTCCGCAGCCATCAGTGGTGGCGGGGTGGCCGGGGTGGGTATCAGCGGTGCCGGTGTCGGTGCGGTCAATCGCATCGTAACCAACGTACATGCCTTTATCGACGGTGATGGCGCCACCGGTATCAACGCCAGTAGCGTCAGTATCAAGGCTCAAGATACCTCCGGCATCGATGCCTTTGCCGGTGCCGCATCATTGGCCGCATCCTTTGGTGGTGTTGCGGCGGTATCGGTGTCAATTGGTGTCGCTATTGCCGAAAACATCATCACCAACGATATCTCGGCCTATATCGATAACGCCAATGATGGTGTGGTTGCCACGAGCGGTGAGGTTCGGGTCGAGGCGATCGAAAATGCCACCGTCGATGCCACCGCAATTGCGGCCTCGCTATCGGTGGCGGTGGGTTTTGTCGGCGTCGCTTTGAGTGGCGCTGGTGCCGATGCCGACAATGCCATCGCCAACTCGGTCACCAGCCGTATCGATAACAGTACCCTGGTGACCGAAACCCCTTATGACTACGCCTCGACTCAGCAACTCGATCAGTTGACCCAAGGCACCAGGGTACTGTTGATGGAAGGCGCCAGCGGCTTGCTCAATATCGGCGCAGCCGGAGACATCTACCAATATATCGGTGCGACGCGCGGGTCCTTGACCGACCCCGTCGGTTTACGCAACCAGAACTACCTGGACACGACACAATGGCAAAAAGTGACGGTGGCCAGCAAGGATATTGTTGTCGATGCCCAGAACCATTCCAGCATTACCTCGTTGGTCGGGGCGATTTCGGCGGGTGTATCGGGTGGTTTTGTCGCGGTGGCCGGATCTGTTGGTCTGTCGTTGTCGGAAAACGTGATCGGTCAATCCACCGTCACCCTTTTCAATCCGAACAGCGGTGCGCTTGAAAGCAGGGTGTTCCAGAACGGTGCGGTGGCTTCGGTAAGCAACTCTAACCTGATCTCGGCTGAAGATATCAGTGTGACCGCAACCACTAGCGAAACCATTGAATCGGATGCGTTTGCCGGTTCGGTGGCGCTGGCGGTAGGTATTGGCGCTGCGGTATCGGGTGCAGGTGTCGAGGTGGTCAATACGTTCAACACCCATACCTATGCATTTATCGATCAGTCGGATGTGATCGCGCTGGGCGATATCCTGGTTAATGCCACCTCCAGTAGCGAACTGCTCGAATCCAGCGCGGTCGGTGTATCGCTATCGGCCAGTCTGGTGGGGCTATCTGTTGCCGCCTCCCTGATCGATACAAGCATCACCAATGATGTTCAGGCATACATCAGTGGTAATAGCGACGATGTGATCGTGGCAACTGGCAATATCGATGTGACCGCCGATGTGATGACCGCCAAGATCGATGATGTGGTCGCCGTAACCGCCTCGGTCGCGGTGGGTTCGATCGCCGTTAGTGGCGGCGGTCTGGATGTCAGTAGCGTCATCAACAATACCGTCAGCGCTTACATCAGCGGTGCCATCGAGATGCTTGCGCTCGGTGATATCACCGTCGAGGCATCAGAAGATACCTATATCGCGGGTGATGCTGCCAATGTGACCCTGGCATTTGGCCTGGGCATGGCGATAGGTGTGTCGCTGATGGAACACAGGATCCTGAGTGGCATCAGCGCTTACGCCGACGGGCCTACCAGTCTGTCAGGCCGCAATCTGACCTTGACCGCCAGATCGGTGGCCAATATCGATAAAACTAATACTGCAGGCGTCGCCGGTTCGTTGATAGCGGCGGTCGGTAACCGTGCCGATGCCGATATCGAAACCAAGGTTGATGCCTATCTGCAAAATGCGGTGGTGGTGGTGACCGAGTCGGTCACTGTCAGTGCCGATTCCATCAACACTGCCAACGCTCAAGCGGCGGGTGGTGCCTTTGGCGCGATTGCAGCGGGTGCGATGATCTCAGATCTAAATATTGGTCGCGGAAACGGGGTCGATGAAATTACTGCCGCAGTCGGTGATAACACCAGCATCTCAGCAAACAGTCTCAATATTACCGCTACCGGTGCGAATACGCTTCGCTCGGAAACGATAGCGGCCAGCGGAGGCCTGGTTGCGGTTGCCGGGGCACAATCGAGTATCCATAGCGACAGCGCATCGTTGGCATCGATTGGTGAAAATGTCGATATCAACGTCGGTACGTTGTCGGTGAACTCGGTGAATTCGCAGAATTTTGACTCTAGCGCCGATGCGGTCGCCTTCGGTCTGGCGGCGGGTACCGGTGCCGGCGCTACCAATGCCATGAATACCGCAGCCAACGTTAATATCAGCACGGGGATTGGGGACACCCGGGTTGATGCTGATGCGATCTATATCAAGGCCGTTAATATATTTGATAAGAATGACTACGGTACCAATGGTAGTAACCTCAATTCGGGTTCTGCCGGTGGCGTGGCCATCAATGTGCTTGCCAGCGGCACCGATATTATCTCGGATGCGGTCATCAATATTGGTCAGGGCTCGTTCCTGACCGCCTTCGGCAACAACGAAACACCGGGGGTTATCGAGATTGAATCGGTTATTTCGGGAAGTGCCACCGATGTGGTTCGGGTTGAAAGCGTGGCAGGGTTTGGAATTTCGGCGGGGCTATCACGGGTTGAATTTGATGGTGATACCGAGATCAACCTCGATGGCGCCGCGATCGAAAACAAGTCCGGTAATGTCACCCTGGCGACCAGCACCAACTCCGAATTACGCCCCAGTGCCAATCTCTTTGCAGCTGGAGCCGTGACCGCAGCGGCAGCGGATGTCGATGCCATCAACCATGTCAGCAACCTGATCACCGTCAATGATAGCTTCGTCAAAGGTAGCGATATCAACCTGCAGGCTGGCCGCAACACCACCGGTGTCAGCGACCTGCTCGAAGCCTCGGCCAACGCCGAGATCACCACGGTAGCGTTGGTTGGTATCTCGGTACCGGTGGTAATCGCGGATCTCGATGAAATTAACACCATCGATATCTCCGGGCTCAGCAACTTGCAGGCGCTGCAAGATGTGAATCTGCTGACCCATACCGGTATCGGTCAGGATCGCGCCAGCACCGATGGCCTGGCGCTGAGTATTTCGCTGATTCCCTACGGTATGGAGGTGCCCGATGGCGCCAGCGAAACCGTCATCAATAGCGTCACCATCGGTAGCAGCGCGCGGATCGAAGCCGGTCTGAACAACATGAGTGCGCTGCGGATCTTGCCCGTCAAGGTCGGTGGCGTGGTTGATACCGACCTGGACGGCGGTAATATCGAAACACGGCTCGACATTTTCGATGAAAATGGTCTGCTACTTAGTGATGACGATTTGGCTGAAAAGCGTCTGCTGAGCGATGCCGAATTGGCGCAGGTCGAGATGGAGATCCCCGACCCCAATAACAGCAATGCCACGATCACCAAGAGATTGTCGGCAGGGCTTAAGTACGAATATGCCTATTTAGATCTGACCGCCATCGCCTTCTCTATTTCGCAAGGCACGATTATTAAGGCGGTTAGCGGTTCGATGGCAGGCGGTATTGCGGGTCATTATTACAAGTATCTGCCCGATACCTCGGATGGCAGCAATTCAGTCATTTTGGAAACGCAGGATTATTCTCAAGGGGGTGTTTGGCAACATCTAGGCACCACCATTCCAGCAGAAGATGTCGATAAGACCGCTTATGACAGCGATGTGACTAAGAACTTTATCGGTGCCATCGACGGTAAATTCTATGTTATCAAGCCGGTGGAGATGGATACCCCGACGGTGTCTTATGTCAACGTCGGTAACCTGTTACTCGAACAGCGTGATCAGTTGGTCACCTGGATCATCAACCATACCGGGGATGATGAAGCACTGGCGCGCTATCAGGTGCAACTCGATGCCCTCGATGAAACGCTGGAAGATCTGGGGCTGACGCAATATTACTCCCAAGTCACTACTAACAGCGTCGTGTTTGTCCCCGTATCGGTCGGTTCGAGTACCGGTATTCGGTATCAATACCAAGGGTCAGACCCCACAGGGCTGATCTTGCCGTTGGAAGATTATTCAGATACCAGTCAGTGGACAACGTTATCGGAAACCAGCATCCAGTTGGGCGACATCAACAGTAACAACACCGATGGACAGCTGGCGATCAAGCGTGAACTCGACACCTTATTCCTTAATATTCCCGATATTTACGCCGCGCCTGGATCGATCTTTATCGAGCGCGATAGCTTATCAACCGTCGCACAGGTGTTGGCACAAACGACCTACACTGACCTTGTAAACAGCGGCCAACTGATCGCCCGCTCGGGTGCCCAGATCGATATATACAACAACACGCCACTGACGTCGGTGATTAACGACGCCATCATTCGTGATAACAAGAAAGTTCAGGTGATCGATGGTGTCTATACCGTATTTGCGCCGGGTAATGTCTGGTTCAACGCCGCCAATGTCAGTGGCAATACCACCGATAGTGACAAGCCGAACATCAAGATCACCCAGGATTCGTTATCGATCAATCAGTACGACCTGCCAGCTAACCCATCCAACCTGGCGGTGATTCTCGGCAGCCTCGATCAGGATATGTATATTGTTGGCGATGTGATCAACGAGAACGGCGGCCTGCAAATTCGTAACATCGAAGGCAGCATCATCGTGTCCGGTACCTTGCGTGCCGAGACTATCGATATCTTCGCCGGGCGTGATTTCAGCCTCAACACAGAAGGCTGGTTCCATACCAACAAGGACCCACGCCAGTACATCGATCTGGATGCACAACGGGCCAACGCCTTGGCGACGGGTAGTACGACAGCGGTGCTCGATCAGCTTGCCTCGGTACTGAGTCTATTTGGCATCGATGTCACGGATCTTCTTGCATTGTCACCGCTCGATTTTGCCACCGCAGCCGAGGTCAGCAACCCTGACGGAGGTACCCTTAAGGATGCAATCGAGACCGATAACTCCCGCATCCTGGCGCAGGGCAAGATCAACATCACCGCCCGATTCCTCAACGTCAACGGCTTGATTCAGAGCGGTGTCGATACCATCACGCTGCGTATTGATCAGACCTTTAATCCGGGCAACCGCACCACCACGTTCACCGACAGTAACGGCATCACCCTTGATGGCATCAGCTTCGGCGCCGACGATGTGCCGGTCGATGGCTTCTACGACGCCAGCCGCCGAGCCATCGTGGTTGAAGAGATCATCCCTGAAGGCGGTCAGATCGTCTTGGCAGGGCAGGTGTTGAGTACCGGTAACGGCCGTCTGCGGGTCGCCAACGGTTACACCAATGTTGATATCGATAACTACAGTGGCTTCGACCTGGTGTTGGATCGCATCGATACCACCACCGATCGAAAGGGCAGCATCACGATCATCGATAGCGCCACGCTGCAGAAAGATGTCTATCAGGTGTCTGCTGGCAAGATGATCCACAGTGTCTATTTCGGCACGGTTGCGGACAACCCGGTCAATAACGATGGGGTGATCGAAGCGATCAACTACCAGCTACGAGCGGATCTATCGGACCTTGCTGGCGTCGTCATCACTAACGGTATTGAAACCTTCTACGACACCAGGCGCGATCTGAATCAAGACGGTATTGGCGACGAAGCGCTTTATTACATCTGGGTTGAGGGGCAGTCACTGACCAAAACTACCGTGACAAAGTACGAGAAGAAGAGCTTCAACCTGTTTGGTGATAACGCCTTTGCTGACCTGCTGGTGAAGGATAATAGTTGGGTCAGTCGGGATACCTTCTATACCGATAAGCAGCCGCTGCTGGAGTCAGAAACCCTCGAGGGTGATAGTGGCTCGGGTGTTCCAGATTATGCGGCAGGCGATGCCTACACCATCCGTTATAAGCAGGTTGAAGAGCTTGAGATCAGCGCCAAGGCCGATGTCACTAAGGTTTTTGTCGGGGGTGACGAGACCAACGGTACGGGCGGGACTTGGTATCTGTATAAGGGTGATAATGGCCGTAAAATCTTCCTGCCAGGGGTTGATTATGCTGGCGCTGATAGCGATGACTGGGAGGTCTATACCGGTTCGATCACGATCAACCCCGACCCAGACCTCGGCGTGCTCAGCTATGCACTGAGTCAATACCCAGATAGCTTCAAAAATCTATCGGTCGATGGCGATACCTGGACCACCGGCGGCGGTTGGTTGCGTAAGAAGACCGTCCATACCAAGGTCACCACCATCGAGGGTCTCAAGGACGTCTATACCCATACCATGAAGGCCGATTACCCGATCGCGATCGACTTCATCCAAGGCGTTGTGACCCCAACCATTAATGTCTGGACCGAGGGTAACCTGATCCTCGAAGGTGATATGGAATCACCCGAGCACGGCATGATCAATTTGACCTCCAGTTCGGGCTCGATCACCTCCTCTGATGGCGTCGCTATCTATGGCGCAACGCCCGAGGTCCATGCCGGGCAAGGTGTCGGCGACACTATCTGGCTCAATATCGAAGGCAACAAGCTGGCCGAAGATGCTAAATACAGCAAAGATAACAATGAGGTCAGGCTGCATAAGGGCGATCTGGTCGAACGTAATGGTGGCCTGTATCGCTTCACCGGTAACGACAAGGTACTTGATCTGACAGACACCCTAGTCGAGGTAACAAGTGCCGGTGTCACGCTCAATCTCAATGATCAGAGCTACAGCAATCAACACAACTGGCTCAAACTGGCCGACGCCGCGCTGATCGCCACCGCCGGTGACGACATTACCCTCAATGCTATCTCGCTCGACAATACCAGTAGCCGCTTCAAGATCGACAACATCAATTCAACCCGCGGCGACGTGTTGATCAATGCACCGCACGGTATCTATGGCAACGATAGCTCGGCGCAGATAACCGGTGAGCTGGTTGAATTGAACGCCTTCGCGGGAGCCATCGGTAGCAGTTCCAAGATGATCAATGTCGACAGCGACCGGGACGGCATTCAAAAGACCGGCGGTCTGGCGGCGCTGGCCCGCGGCGATATCTTCATCAACGAAAACAATGCATCGGCCACGGCGGGAGACCTGAAGCTGGCTGAGGCTCAAAGCTGGTCGGGTAATGCCGCAGTCGAATCGAGCGAAGGCAACGTCCATCTGCAAACCAGTAACGGTTCCATCCTCGACGGTATCGTTGAGCTGTTCCGTCCCGGTGATGCCGGCACCACCTTGACTTACGATGACTTGTCGGCCGAAATGAAGGTGTTGTTCGACAATGGCGAGCTAACGCTGGACTCTGCCCAGTATCCGGTCTCTCCCGGTTTGATGAGTGTGCTGTTCCCGCAGGCTGACTTCCTCGGTCAATCGCCCGATTCTGCTGTGGCCGAAACACCCAATGTACTCGGCGCTCATGTGACGTTAGTTGCCGGTGGTGCGGCAGGCGGCATCGGTCGCATGTCGGGCCGCGAGTCGCTGAACCTATCAGGTGATTGGGCGGACCTTTCTGATGATCAGAAAACCGCGCTGGCGACGGCGACCGCCGAAGATGTGATCGGGGTGCTGTATCAGCTGTACCGTTACACCGATAACACCACGCTTAATGGCGTTGACCTGACATTTGAAGAGTTCAGCGCCGGTTATTGGGAGAAGGTTGCGGTCAATTTTGTCAGCGATGTTGAGCGTACGGCTAATCAGATCATCTCTATCAATACTAACCAGACGGTATTGGTTCAATATTCCACCAGTGAGTATGGACTGTACAGCTTCAAGCACGGTAGTTCCGATATCAACCTGCGGTTTGAAAATTTCGCAGACAGCAGTCGCTGGGATTTGATTATCGATGGTACTGGGACCGGTGCGCACGCCACCAACGACGACGGTGGACCGGTGCAGGTCTTTACCGATGTGACCCAGGTTTTACACCGCAACACCGTTTATGAATATATCGGTACCGACGGCATCGGCGTCGATCTGATCGCGCAGGACTATGCCAACGACGCGGATAACTGGACCGTTGCGCTGATTGATGCGTCCAGCTTCAGTGCTGACAACACGACAACCTTTGTTGATAGCTACGTCGGCAGTGTTGATACCATCAAGGGTGAAACACTGGTCAACAGTGGAGGCATCGTCTATCGCTTTATCGGTGCTGATAGTGATCCCGATATTGCCGACCTGTCGCTCGAAAATTATTCGTCCGATCGCTGGCAAGTTGCCAAGGTTGATGCTTCCGCCTTCGTACAGGATACCGACAACAATAAATTTATCAGCACCTACCTAAACCAAAACAAGACCTTGGAAAAGGGCGACATCGTGCAGAATATGCGCACGGTTGAACACCTGACCCTGCAGATGTTCGACGATCTGGATATCGAAGCTTCAGCCTCGCTGTCGATCGATGCCGGTGCAACCGTGGTGATTGATACCAGCGGTGTCTTCTTGGTCGATCATATTAAAGTTGATGGTGATGTCAGGATGCGGGCTGCCGACGGGATCATTGATCTCGGCACGGACAGTGAAGCGGCCATTAGCGCTTATGGCGACCTGATACTCAACGCCGGGACCTCGATCCAACACCTTAACGGTTCCGAGCCGCTCAGAATTCAACTCTCACCCACCAGCAAACTCAGTGTCGATGTCAGTGGTGATCTACGGCTACAACAGGTCAGTGCCGATCTTTCCGCTAGCGACTTCCACAGCGCTGTAACCGAGGTGGCTACCTTGGCCGTCAACGACCTGATCGCTTTCCGGGTCAATGCCGGAGGTGTGGTCGAGATAGAGGTGCAACAGGGCGATCTTTATTTAGGACGCATCTCGGCAGGTGAGTCGGTTGATCTTCGTGCTGACAGCGATATCCTCGATTTTTACTCCGATGCGGCCAATCCGGTGGTTAATATCTTTACCGGCAATGTGACCGATCCGGCCTCCGGTGATGTCTACCTGCAGACCAATACTGGCGATATCGGCACCGCCAGCAACTCCATCGATGTGCAGATCATCAAGGGTGACCTCAATCTGCTGGTCGATCAGGATGCGTACATCAACAGCGTCACCGACCTGAATGTGGGTATCGCCACCTCGACCGACGGTAATATCACGTTGGATGTCGATGGTCTGGCCAACATTGGCTTGATCACCGCGATGGGGGATGGGGTTGCCGACCTGGCGACCGAACTGACCGATGGCCTGGTTACCATCAACGCGGTCACCAATATCGTCGATCGTCACGATGACACGACACCGAATATCGTTGCCACCGGCGCCATTTTGACCGCAGGGCTTGGCATTGGCGATGTTACCAACCCCTTCGATACGCAAATCTCACGGCTTGAAGCCTCGATTCCTGGTGGCGGACTCTGGCTCGATAATTACGGTGATCTGCAGATCGGTAATATCAGTTC
>SDWN01000081.1 GCA_004195305.1 Neptunomonas sp.
GCAGAGCTGCTGCTGCCGGAGCCGTCATGGGTACGGGGAAACTTGAAGTTTTTGGTTCGTGGCAGTGGGCTGGTATCAGGACGCTGGTAATAGATCTTCAGAGATTCCTCCGCATCGGCGCTGTGCAGCGTGTAGCGGCTGATCTGATCAAAGCTGGTTACCCCCATGGAGGTCAGGGTCGGAAACAGGGACATGGTTAGCCTCTTATGATTATAGGTTGGCACTACTTGAGCCTAATCTGCTTGGGTGTGCGGTCATAGGGCCAGTTGTCAGTGGGCGATAACACCAGTGCTCGATCGTCTGGCTCCAAATCTGCTGCGGGTTTGGTTCTAGGGCAATAGCGTCTGAGGTTTTTATAGTGGTTGCTCGGCGGTGCTTGTTCACGGCGAATAGAGCTGCATGACAGTGTCCGCGATTATTAACCTAGCGGGTTAATAGAAGGCGCAGGATGCGCCATTATGGGTCTAGGCCCCATGTTAGCCACTGAAAATAAAGCAGTTTCACGCAACTGCGGCAGATTTTCGGGGCGATGGACAGATAGCTATGGAGCCTATTTGTCCACCAGGTTAATAGTTCGCTGCAATGATCCATCCATCGATAATCATAGCCCATTAGGAGAGTCCGTCATGAGTGATTCGTCAACCGTTGAGATCCGCCTGAGCGAAGATGCACAGGCATTGTTTAGCGCCTATCAGGGGTATACCGGCGCCACTGCGGCAGAGTATATCGAGGCGCTGGTGAGCAAGACCCTACCTACGTTGAAGGCGTTGGTTGAGGCGCTGGAAGAAGCCGGTCAGGACGGCGATGCGGTGATGGAGTTGTTTGGCCGTAAAATGGCGGAAAACGTGCTGCAGCAGAAAGATGCAATTCAGGCGACAGCGGCCAGTAACGGCTGAGCCGTTCCGGAGTAGCGCATCGATACTCTCATCGTTGGTTCATGCATCGTTGGTTCATGAGTCGATGACGAGCAGGCTTAGTCCAGCTCTTCGACCTGGCGACGCATCTCGGCGATCTTGGCCAACATCACCTTCTCCAGGTGGTCGAGGTCGTTGAGGAACAGGGTCTTCTGGTCCTTGGGGGAGGCTGGCACAGGTTGCGTCAGCTGGGTTAGTTCATCGACCGCCTTTTGCAGCCTGGGGCTGCTCTGTTTAAACTGCTCCCAGGCCTGGTTGTCGCGATACTGCAAAGGGATTGCGGTGCGCGGCCGGACGAAGGTGAATTTCTTGCTGCGTGGCAACAGTGAGCCTTTGCCGCGCCGGTAATAGATCTTGAGCACGTCGGCGTGCTGCTCTTTGCGCACCTTGAAATGGCTTAGCTCGTCGAAGGAGTGGATTCCCATCTCTTCTAAGGTTGGATAGTCAGGCATCGGTTTTCTTGTCTCAATAATCGGGTTATAGCGTTATTACCGTTACAGTCTAGTCAACCTGGGGTGGCGGCTTTCTAGGCTTAACGCCAACGGTTCTGGCCGCGCTAACGTTCCGTGACACCGCGCCCTAACGGGGGCGATTGGCAAGGCGTCTGTGCGCGGGTATGGAGTCGTTGTTAGTCGATTATTGTTATTAGAACGAGAGGGCTGCTTCGAAAGCACCGGGCGCCAACAAAGAGCCCCGCGCAGGTCGGCTGTCCAGACTCGGGCAGCGGTGGCATCTACCGCTGATCCATCAGGATCTGGCGCGATTATAGGTGGCTCGATACTTTTAATTAGGGCCAGAATCTGTCGGCACCTGGGGCCAGATGCGGGAGGCTCGCTTTCGGCGATATCATCGTTAGTTGTTGCCGCCAGTTTGGGCAGAGACTCCGCTCGGTTACAAATGAGTCACAGGTGTTCTTCCCGTCATGGCTCTCACTACTTGATTGATATTTTCTAAAGCGGACAGGTGACTTCGGCACCGTGAATCGTCCTTTTATGTGCCGGTTATGCTGGTGGATGGCTCGACAATAGACATTTCGTAGCGGCATTTTGCAGGGTATCGTTCACTACAGCGCTGATTAATCCTGCTCCAGAAGTTGTTCGGCTACCGGGCTATAGAGCGCAAAAGCGGGGTTTAGCTGCACTATCAGTCGCTCATAGTAGAGGCTTAATTCCGGCGTTGCCGGGTCCGGTTTTGATGCGGTTGATTCCAGCAGGCTCTTCAGGTTCCAGCCGAGTCGCTTAGCCAGCCATAGCAGTTCGTATTGCATCGCATCGATCTCTTTCAGACAGCAGTGATTATCTGGATCAGAGGGGATCAGTTCACTCATTAACCAATCATTAAGCTGTCTGTCACCGATGCCGGAATTATCCAGTATGGTAT
>SDWN01000083.1 GCA_004195305.1 Neptunomonas sp.
CCCTGGGTGTAGGGGTGCTGCGCATCGTTGATAACCTCCTTGGTCGGTCCCTGCTCGATGATCCGCCCGGCGTACATCACGATCGCTTTCTGAGTCACCTGCGACACCACCCCTAGATCGTGGGTGATCAGGATCAGACCGACATTGTTGGATTCACACAGGTCCAGCAATAGCTCCATGATCTCCGCCTGAATGGTCACATCCAGCGCGGTGGTCGGCTCATCGGCCACGATCAGCACCGGATCGAGCAGCAGCGCGATAGCGATAATGATGCGCTGGCGCATCCCCCCGGACAGTTCATGCGGATACTGGTCGATACGCGTCTCCGGGGACGGAATCTGCACCTGGCGCAGCTTGGCGATCGCGATCGCCCGGGCGTCACTACTGCTGATCTTGCGATGCGCCTTGAGGCACTCGATCATCTGCTGCCCCAGGGTCAGCACCGGATTGAGGGTCATCATCGGATCTTGGAAGATCATCGCGATCCGGTCACCACGAATCTCGCGCATCTTCTTGTCGCTGAGCGTGGCTAGGTTGTTGCCTTCAAACAGGATCTCGCCGCCGGTAATCTTGCCTGGGCGACTGATCAGATTGAGAATCGAGAACGCCGCCACCGATTTGCCGGCACCGGACTCGCCGACAATGCCGACCCGCTCACCACGCTCAACCGTAAAGCTGACATCGCGCAGCGCCACGACTGCGCCCTGACGCAAGCCGAAGGTCACTTCGAGGTTTTTGACTTCTAATAACGCCATGGCCGTTTACCCCTTGTACAATTTCGGATTGAGAACATCACGCAACCAGTCGCCAAGCAGATTCATCACCAGCACCAGCACGACCAACACCACCGCGGGAATCACCGTGATCCACCAGGAACCGCTGAAGATATACTCGAAACCACTGGAGATCAGCGAGCCCAACGAGGGCTGCGATACCGGCATCCCCAGGCCCAGAAAGCTCAACGAGGCCTCACTGATAATGGCGTTGGCGACCTGCACCGTGGAGATCACCAGAATCGGCGACAGGGTATTGGGGAGGATATGCCGCCACATGATGCGCGAGCTTTTAAACCCCATCACCCGCGCCGCATCGACGTACTCTTTATGTTTCTCGGCCAACACCGAGGCCCGCACAGTCCGCGCATACTGTGGCCATTCGGCGATACCGATCACCAGGATTAGCATGATCACCGCCAGATCCGCGTAAAGTTCGGCACCGAAGGAGGCCTGAAAAATAGCCAGTACCACGATCGCTACCATCAGGGTAGAGAAGCTCAGCTGTATATCCGCCACCCGCATCAAAAAACTATCAATCTTGCCGCCAAAATAACCAGCACTCAGGCCGATCATGATTCCCAGCAACATCTGTAGCGCCACTGCACAGAGGCCGATCATCAACGAGGTCCGGGTGCCGTAGAGGATGGTACTGAGCATGTCCCGCCCCTGGGCATCGGTACCGAGCCAAAAACGTTCATCAACATCACCCTCCTGCCACAGCGGCGGGATCTCCGAATCCATAATATCGATCATGGCCGGGTCGTACGGATCAAAGGGGGCCAGCAGCGGCGCAAACAGCGCCAGCAGAAGATAGAGCACGAAGATACTGAAGCTGACCATCGCCACCCTGTCGCGGCTGAAGCTGTGGAACAGATGGGTGTCTTTAAATTGTTGCCAGCGCGTGGGCTGCTGGGGAATTGCCAAAACGTCGATGCTCATGCTTTGCCCTCCGCTAATTTAACGGTTGGATTGACCAGACCGTAGATCAGGTCAACAAGGGTGTTGGTGATCACGAAGATCAGCCCCACCACAATCAGATAGGCCACGATTAACGGGGTATCGACCCGGTTAACCGCTTCCAGAAACAGAAACCCCATCCCCGGCCACTGGAACACCGTTTCGGTGAGGATGGTGTAGGCCACCATCGTGCCGATCTGCACCCCGCCGACGGTGATCACCGGTAGCATGGTGTTCTTCAGCGCGTGTAGAAAATAGATCCGCGTCAGCGGCAAGCCCTTAGCCCTGGCAAACTTGATGTACTCGGATTCGAGCACTTCCATCATCTCCGAGCGAATCAGGCGGATAAACAGCGGCAACATGATCGACGCCAGGGACACACAGGGCAGCAGCAGGTGCCGCAGTCCATCGATGCTCAAAAAGCCACTCTCCCAGCTGCCCCAGATCGCCACCGTATCCCCGCGCCCATAAGAGGGTAGCCAGTTCAGCTCCACCGCAAACAGGTAGATCGACAGGATAGCGGTCAGAAACACCGGCACCGAGATACCGATGATACTGAGC
>SDWN01000309.1 GCA_004195305.1 Neptunomonas sp.
TGTATCGCGATGAAGAAACACTCGAGGCCGTGCCCTATTTTGAAAAGTTGGTCGGGGATATTGACGAGCGCACCGCGTTGATCATCGATCCGATGCTGGCAACGGGAGGCACCCTGATTGCGACCATCGAGATGCTCAAAAAAGCAGGCTGCCGTTCCATTCGGGGGCTGTTTCTGGTGGCCTCGCCTGAAGGGATCAAAGCGGTCGAAGCGGCCCATCCCGATGTCGATATCTACACTGCATCGGTGGACCAGTGCCTGAATGCTCAAGGCTATATCCTGCCGGGTTTGGGCGATGCCGGTGATAAGATCTTCGGTACTAAATAATAACCAATTTTAGCTGTACGGTTGCGCTGATCGCGGCCGCTTAGGAGCGGGTTTATGGCAAGTCGTTTACACTCCAGTATTCTCGGAGCTCAGATGTTATTCGTGGCGTTCGGTGCGTTGGTGCTAGTGCCTATTCTGACTGGTCTGGATCCGAACGTCGCATTGTTTACCGCAGGCCTGGGGACCCTGGTATTTCAACTGGTCACCAAACGCTCGGTACCGATCTTCCTGGCGTCCTCGTTTGCGTTTATCCCGGCCATCATGCACGGCAATGCGACCTGGGGTATAGCGGGCACCATGTCGGGGCTGATTGCGGCGGGGGTGTTCTATATGCTGCTCAGTGGTCTGGTGGCATGGCGTGGCAGCGCTTTTCTGCATAACCTGCTGCCCGCGGTGGTTGTCGGGCCGGTGATCATGGTTATCGGTCTTAGCCTGGCACCGGTGGGGGTCTTTATGGCGCTGGGTAAAACCGGAGACGGCTCGCTGCAGCTGGTCGATGCCGACATCGCCCTGACCGTGTCGATGATCACCCTGCTGGTGACGGTCTGTGCCGCGGTGTTTGCCAAAGGGATGCTGCGTCTGATACCGATCCTGCTGGGGCTGGTGGTTGGTTATCTGCTGTCGATGGGATTCGGTATCGTCAACTTCGACGCCGTCGGTCAGGCTGCTTGGTTTGCAGTACCCTCGTTCACGGCGCCTGAGTTTAATCTCGAAGCGATTCTGTTTATCTTGCCGATCGCGATCGCGCCCGCGGTTGAGCACATCGGCGACATCATTGCGATTGGCAATGTCGCAGGTAAGGATTACCTGAAGACACCGGGGCTCAAGCGCACCCTGCTGGGTGATGGCCTGGCGACCAGTGTAGCCGGTATGCTCGGTGGCCCGCCCAACACCACCTACTCGGAGGTAACCGGCGCGGTCGCGCTGACCAAGTCGTTTAATCCGGTGATCATGACCTGGGCGGCGGTGTTTGCGATCCTGTTGGCCTTCTCGGGTAAGACCGGTGCGGTACTCGCGACCATTCCGGTGCCGGTTATGGGCGGTATTATGACGCTGCTGTTCGGTACCATCGCCGCCATTGGCTTGAATACCCTGGTGAAGGATGGGAGTGATCTGTCCGAGCCGCGTAATATGGTGATCGTGTCGTTAACGCTGGTGTTTGGTATCGGGGGTATGCAGTTCGGTATCGGCGAATTTACCCTAAAGGGGATCGCTTTGTCGGCTATCTTAGCCATCATCCTCAATCAAGTGTTACCCAAGACCCCTGTGGCGGACTGATCCCGCCTCCAGCCACCTTCAATCGCCTCTGATTCACGCCGATGGCGTTGATCAGAGGCGTGAAGGTTGTTCCTGGCCGGTCAAGACCCGCTAGGTTAGTTTTCAGAGAGTACAAAAATGGATCTGCTCACACTCGTCCTGTTTGTTCCCGCGTGCTTTGCTTTGAATCTAACACCCGGGCCGAACAATTTACTGTCAATGAGCAATGCCAAGCGATATGGGCTTCAGACAGCCTGTTTGGCGGGCATTGGCAGGCTGACCGCGTTCGCGGTGATGATCGCCATATCAGCCTCTGGTCTTGCCACTGTTCTGTATGCCTCGGAACAGCTGTTCTTGGTTGTTAAAATACTCGGTGCGGGCTATCTGTTCTGGCTCGCGTATCAACTCTGGAATACAGCCCCCAGCGAAGAAGTAGCCAGCTCAGTGACAAGGATGTCGGCCATTGGCTTGGCCAAACAAGAGTTTCTACTTGCCGTTGGCAACCCGAAAGCGATCCTCATTTTCACCGCTTTTCTGCCCCAGTTCGTGGACCCGGCCCAGCCGATTGGTTTTCAGTTTTTTGTCTTGGGTTCGGTATTCCTGCTTCTCGAGTGGATAGCCATCGGCGGATATGCATGCTTCGGTGTCTATTTGCGAAACTGGTTCTCAAGGCCAGAAATGAGAAAGCTTTTTAATAGAAGTTGTTC
>SDWN01000552.1 GCA_004195305.1 Neptunomonas sp.
TAACAGCCTGTTTAAGAGGCCGTTGGCCTCATAACAATTATTATCGGGAATACCTTATAATCGGAGAACCCCACCCACCATCGACCATAACCAACTGAAAACACAGTGAATTAAATTTTCTTTTACAGACAAGGGTGAAAAACGTGAAACTTTCACGATAATTAAGGCGCTTGGGCACAGGCGGTGTCGGGGTTGACCCGTACTCCATGGAGGGAAGGTTCATGTCATCATCTCCTTTTTTGACATCCTTGGCCGAGCATATGAGGGTGCGTCGCTACCGCGAGCGTACAATCACATTGTAGTGGACCCAGTGTTTCATACTCTTGCAGCAAAAAACACACCCTTGCAGACTGGGCTAGGCTAGCCCTGTGTTTTTCCGATTCATGCCCTGCCGCTTGATCGCGTTCGAATCGGCAAGCTCCGAGTGGCAGCGCCGGGGCACAGGGCATGTGCATTTGCATTTGCCGGGCAGAATATGTGACGTTATTACCTGGGAATGTATTTCTATTACTCGACTACACTCGCCTATTAACTCACCCATTAACTCACCCATTAACCCGCCGGGTTAAGAATACCCAACTGTTGCCGGAACAGGCTCAGCAGCGTGACGCAGATCTCGTCGATACTGCTCGCTTCAACATAGATGCCATCGTTCACCAGCCGACAGAGCCCGTGCAGCGTACTCCAGGCCACCTGGGAAAAACGCAGCGCCTCACAGCCAGCAGGCAGCACGCCCTGCTGCTGCCAGTCCGCCACCCGTTTAACAAAATCGCGAAAGGCCGCATGCGCCTCGGTACGCAGCGCGTCACTGGGACTGCCTGACTTCCACAGTGCCTGACCAAACATCAGGTTGTATAACTCGGGGTTATCGAGGGCAAATTTCAGGTAGTGGCGCACAAACTGCTCCAGCCGCTGGGTCCCGTCCAGTGCCGGATCGCTAAAGAGTGCATCAATTTGCTGGCTATACTGACGAAATCCTTTCAGCGCCAACTCGCTCAGCAGCGCCTGCTTGTCGCGGAAATGGTGATAGGGGGCGGTGCGTGACACACCTACCCGGTCGGCTAATTTACGCATGCTCAGGCCGTCAACGCCGGATTCACGAATAATCAGGGTCGCGGCCTGCAGCAGGCTGTCATGCAGATCGCCGTGATGGTAGTTGGGTTTTAGTTCCTTTGCGCTCATCTGGCGCACGGTAGCACCCCATCTTGACAGCGTCAAAATAAAGCCCTATCTTGACAGCGTCCAGTTAGCAGATACTGCCACCAACAATAACCCTAAGCGTTATCAGCGCATGTAGATTCAGGTACCCGCCATGACCTCAGCAAGCCTCTATCCTCATCTTCTCGCCCCACTCGACCTGGGCTTTACCACGTTGAAAAACAGAGTACTGATGGGCTCGATGCATACCGGACTGGAAGAGCAGCCTCAGGGGTTCGAAAAGATGGCCGCGTTTTTTGCCGAGCGTGCGCGCGGCGGTGTGGGCCTGATCGTCACCGGCGGCATCGGCCCCAGCAAGCACGCGTCGGTGTTCGCCCACGCAGCCACCATGGCCAGTGAACAGGACGTACAAAACCATCGCCTGGTCACCGACCGGGTGCACGCCGAAGGGGCTAAGATCTGCATGCAGATTCTGCATACGGGGCGCTACGCCTATAACGACAAGCTGGTAGCACCCTCTGCGATCAAGGCCCCCATCAACCCGTTCACCCCGCATGCCGTGACCGAAGAGGAGATCGAGCTGGAACTCGAAAGCTTTGCTCAGTGTGCCGCTCTCGCCAAAGAAGCCGGTTATGACGGCGTCGAGGTGATGGGTTCCGAGGGCTATTTTATTAACCAGTTCATCGTCCAGCGCACCAACCAACGCGATGACAACTGGGGCGGTGAGTACGAAAACCGGATCCGCTTCGCCATTGAGGCGGTCCGTCGGGTGCGCCAACGCGTCGGTACAGATTTCATCATCATCTTCCGTCTGTCGATGCTGGATCTGGTCGAAGATGGCAGCAGCTTTGATGAAGTCGTGACCCTGGGCAAAGCCATTGAACAGGCCGGTGCAACCATCATCAACTCGGGGTTCGGCTGGCACGAAGCCAGGATCCCAACCATCGCCACCAAAGTCCCGCGGGCGGCCTTCACCTGGGCGACCGCCAGAGTTCGCAAGGCCTTGTCGATCCCGGTAATCACCTCCAACCGCATCAACACCCCCGAGGTGGCCGAAGCGGTGCTCGCCCGCGGTGATGCCGATATGGTGTCGATGGCCCGCCCGTTCCTGGCCGATCCTGAGTTTGTG
>SDWN01000559.1 GCA_004195305.1 Neptunomonas sp.
TGCCCGGTAAGGGGGGGATCATGGATCAGAACGAATCAGTTTTACCGAAGGGCGATGCAGAGCAGAGCCAGCAAGCACAGACTGCCTATATCCAGCAGATAGCCAAACTGGTCAGGGGCCAGCGCGCGCGTCGAGGTATGACCCGTAAGGTGTTGTCACAGCATTCGGGCATCTCCGAGCGCTACCTGGCGCAGGTGGAGACGGGTAAGGCCAATATGTCAGTGTCGCTGTTGTGGCGCCTGGCCGAGGCGATGCACGTCGGGCTTAATGATATTCTGCCCTCTGGTCGTCATACCTCTATTACGCTGGATCCATTGCGACAGTTATTGGAGGGGTTGACGCCGGAGCAGCAGCAGCAGGCCTATAATGTGCTGCAAAAACAGTTTTTAGCGGGTCAAAAGAGTTCGCAACAGCAGGTTCGCGGGATCGCGTTGATCGGTCTGCGGGGGGCCGGTAAGAGTACCCTGGGGCGGATGCTGGCTGAACGCGTTGGCATCCCTTTTGTGCGGCTCAGTGATGTGATTGAGCAGCTGGGTGGATTTGATCTGCAAGAGCTGTTAACACTGTTCGGGCAGAAAGCGTATCGCCAACTGGAGCGCCAGGCGCTGGATTATGTGCGCGAGAATTATGATCGGGTGGTGCTTGAAATAGGTGGCAGTCTGGTCTCTGAAAAAGAGACCTACAGCTACGTACTGAGCCACTTCTATAGCGTATGGATTAAAGCCCAGCCCGAAGAACACATGGGTCGGGTGATGGCCCAGGGTGATCTGCGGCCGATGGCTGCGAGTCAGAAAGCGATGGACGATCTAAAGCTAATTCTTACCGAACGAGAGCCTTATTATCGGGCGGCTAACGAATTACTGGACACGTCGAATCGAACGGTAGAGGACTGTGCGGAAGAGCTGCTCGAAAAATGCCCTGCAGCGCTTAAGTCCCCTTTTGTTGCCTAACCGGGCTTTCTAAGCAGATTGCCTAGGAGGCTGACCGAGAATAGACTGACCTACTGCGAAAGCCCCTGAGTCAGGGGCTGTTATTCTGCGTTAGCCGATCAGCGCCAGAAACTCGCTGCGGGTACTGGGGTTGCTGCGGAATATTCCTGTCATCATTGAGGTCTTCATTACCCCGTTCTGCTTTTCGACTCCGCGCATCATCATGCACATATGTTGAGCTTCAATCACGACCCCGACACCCGCGGCACCGGTGACCTGCATGATGCTATCGGCTATCTGCTTGGTCAGGTTTTCCTGGATCTGTAACCGACGCGCATACATGTCAACGATCCGGGCGATCTTCGACAGGCCAATCACCTTCCCCGATGGGATGTAGGCAACGTGCGCTTTGCCGATGAACGGCAGTATATGGTGCTCGCACATCGAATACAGCTCGATGTCTTTGACCAGTACCATTTCCGAGTTGTCCGAATCGAACAGGGCGTTATTGACCACCTCATCCAGAGTCTGATGATAGCCGCGGGTCAGGTATTTGAACGCCTTGGCCGCGCGTTCTGGCGTGTCCCTCAGGCCGTCACGGGAAAGATCTTCACCGCAGGCCTGAATGATGCTTGAGAATGCTTGTTTCATGCTGTTTTCTGACCAGTTGGTGATAATAAAAAGGGCGTAAAGTACGCCTTTAGTGGGGGTAGGTAAAGTGATTTTTGGCTAGTTAGCCCTGCTAGTCTAGTCTTTAATCTGCTTTAGCAGGACGTAAACGGCGCCGGTGCCGCCATCGCGCGGTTGTGCAGATACAAACGCCAGTACCTGGGGGAGTTGTCTGAGCCAGTCGTTGACGTAGGATTTGATCACCGGTGGGGTGCCGTCCTGGCTAAGTGCCTTGCCATGAACGACTAGCACGCAGCGCAGTTGGGAGCGGCTGGCATCGCGGATAAATCGACTCAGATCATCGCGCGCCAGGTCGACACTGAAACCGTGCAGGTCCAAGCCCTGTTGCCAGGGCGTGTGTCCCTGCTTGAGTTTTTTAATGGTACTGAGCTGCACCCCGTTGGCGGCATAGATCAGGGTTTCTTCCGAGTCGACCAGTAGCTTGAGTTCATCAGACAAGCCGTCATTCAGCTGTTCGTTATGCAGTTGGGCGACGGCTCGCCGGTACTGTTGAATCTCAGTGCTGGGTTGTGGTCGGTGCAGGTCAGCACGGTCGTGCTGATGGCGTACGACGTCGTCGCCCAGCAGCGCTTCGAAGTGTGGCTTGTCGTCTTGGTTCGGTGTCATCGCAGCAGGGCCAACAGTATCGGGTAGTTTTAATAACATTTTATAGTAATCCGCTGAAAAAC
>SDWN01000565.1 GCA_004195305.1 Neptunomonas sp.
TACTTGAGTCATCCGCATCAAATTCGGAGCCTGCTACGCGGGAACTGAGCCCCTACTATGAGCGGCTGATGGCACAGCCAAGCCTCGCGTTTGCGCTTTATAGTCCGCAAACCGAACAGCTTAGCAACCAGGATTCATAAGCGTTAGCAGTGAACGGTATTCCCAGAATGCCGCTTACGCTACGTCTGTAGCTGGGTCAACTGCTTGATAGCTTGATAGCTTGATAGCTTGATAGCTTGATAACGGCAGGATCTGCGCCCAAAACAGTCCCTCCTCGTTCGGACGTTTTCCCCTCGTATCAGTCTTCTTGAAATAGCAAATCAGCCAACCACTGCCTCCGCCATGGGCTTGTTTTCTACTTGTTTGATAAACAGTGCCAGCACAATGAGGGCCATGGCGGTCATTTCCAGTCGATCTAAATTCTCTCCTAATAAAATGGCTCCCGTGAGTAAAGCAACGACTAACTCTAGCGATCCTGTTAGGGCATTTTTATCTGCGCATGATCTGGGTGCTCCCACCATAAACAGGACTTGGGGGATTGCCGCTGCCAGTAATGCGATACCTAACACGGACATGAAACCGGCTAGTGAAACGGGCAATATGTGCGCAGGCGCAACCCAGATTGCTATTGGCAGGAGAACCATAATATGGCCGATTGTTATCCAGGCCATTCTATTGGTTGTTGGAATGTTTCTTCGGGGGTTAGACAAATACTGCACCTGAGTGGCAACAGTCAAAGGTGCCAAAAAGCAGGCGGCAACCGAAAGTAATGTGTCTGCAGGAAGAACTTCGGGTCTTACTGTTAATGATGCCGCTATGGCTACCAGCGCCGCCGAGATCAACGCATTTTGAGTAGGAACCCGCCTAAATACAATCCAGCCAATCAAAACGCTGAAAACAGGGTAGCTATAATAAATCAGGATGGCGGTGGCTGCGGGAATCGTTTCCAGGGCATGGAAATAGCCGAAAATAGAAATCCCGCTGACGACCCCCAATAATAGGGTTCTACAGGCTTCTGACCAGTTTTCTCGGGGTGTGCGCAGGAAAAAAGCGAAAAACATCGCGGGTAGGATAAACCGGTACAGACTCACCATCTCTGCACCTAAACCTTCCTTGAATAATAGTTGGGCAAAAAATGGATTTAACCCGTAAAAGAAGGCCGCCATTAAGACCAGGTACTGGCCACTGATTGTTGATTTTCTGTTCACGTTAATATCATTCCCTCGGTTAGGCTGGAACAATAGTGTGCTTCTGATTAGAAAAATAGTGAATAATTCGCACTAATGATTAATAGTATGCATCTGTTGGTGGCTGGTTTTGGATTTTCATCTGCGAAGATGGCATGAGGTAAGAGCATGAGGCTAGACATCAAGCATTGGCAGATGCTCAAGGCTATCGATGAAGCAGGTACCTTAAGACAAGCCGCATACGTGTTAGGCATAACCCAGTCTGCGTTAAGTCACCGACTCGCCGAAGCTGAAAGGCGTTTGGGCGGTTTGTTATTTGAGAGGGAAGGCCGCAGGCTTCGGCAGACATCTGCGGGTCGCGCCATGACTCAGACAGCCAATCAGATCATTCCTGCGCTACAGCGTGCTGAGTTTGACTTCCAGCAGATGGCGGATAATGAAACGACTGTGGTTCGCTTTGGTGTCGCAGCCTATAGTTGCTATCACTGGTTGCCGTCATTTTTACAGGTAATGTCTAAAAAAGAGCCCGGCATTCAGCTGGAACTGGTTGCCACGGCAACGCAAAATCCGCTACAAAATCTTCAGGAAGGCGCTGTTGATGTTGTGTTAGCACCCGGACATTTAACGATCCCTGGTATCGATTCAATTCCAGTTTTTCAGGATGAACTGGTTTTGGTAACAAACTCAAAACATAAGTTGGCAACAAAACAATTTATTGAAGCAACAGATTTGGTAGGTGAAGACTACCTGACCTATAGCAAATCTGCACAGCCAGGCTTTGAATATGAACGATTTATACGACCCTCCGGCGTCGCTCCTCATCTGGTAACTGTTGTTGAAGTGACAGACGCCATTGTAGAGCTGATAGCCGCAGGGTTTGGTGTGAGCATTCTTTCGAGGTGGGCAGTCCAGTCGGCCATTAAAAATGCAAGTATAGCGGTCGTTAGATTGGGAGAAGACAAGCTTGATCTTGGTTGGTCAGCATTGGTCCGAGAGTCAGAACCAACCCCGGCCGCGGCAAGAGTTGTGTCGCGCAGACTAGCAGAATGGTTTCAGGTTTAGGTCACCTGTGGGATGAAAATAAAGTTTCATCCTTAAA
>SDWN01000350.1 GCA_004195305.1 Neptunomonas sp.
AGATGTGTATAAGAGACAGGTGCTGCAAAGCCGCTTGCCGGGTATCTGTGAGCTGTCCAAGACCTTTGCCCATGTTGATCCGGTTAAAGATCTGGTCCCGGTCGTTCCGACCTGTCATTACATGATGGGCGGTGTACCGACCAATGTCAGTGGTCAGGCGCTGACTATCGATGCTGATGGCAATGATCAGGAGATTCCGGGACTGTTTGCCTGTGGTGAGATCGCCTGTGTTTCTGTCCACGGTGCGAACCGTCTGGGTGGTAACTCGCTGCTCGATCTGGTTGTGTTCGGGCGTGCGGCTGGCTTGCATATTCAAAAGATGTTGAATGCAGGTTATAGCGCGGAAGATGCCACTGAGGCGGATGTTAGTGTAGCCATGGCGCGTCTGGATCGTCTCAATAACAGTACTGGAGGGGAGAGTGTTTCCCAGGTCCGTGCTGATCTGCAAAAGACCATGCAGCTTTACTTTGGTGTGTTCCGCGATGGTGTGAGCATGCAGAAGGGGCTCGATATGCTGATTGATATCCGCAAGCGGGTAGAAAATCTCCATCTCGAAGACAAATCCTCTGCGTTCAACACAGCGCGGATAGAAGCTCTGGAGCTTGAGAATTTGTTGGAGGTTGCTGAAGCAACAGCGATTGCTGCCGAAGAGCGTAAAGAGAGCCGTGGCGCTCATGCTCGTGACGACTTCCCTGAGCGTGATGATGTTAACTGGCTGAAGCACTCTGTTTTCTTCCCCGGTGAGAAGCGAGTTGGTAAGCGTGATGTGAATTTTGCGCCCAAGACTGTTCCTGTCTTCGAACCTAAGAAGCGCGTTTATTAAGGGAGTGTTGTCATGTTAGTCAGTGTTTATCGTTACAATCCTGAGGTTGATGATGCGCCTTATATGCAGGATATCCATATCGATATCCCTGGTGGTAAGGACATCATGGTGCTGGACCTGCTCCAGTTGCTAAAGGATAAAGATCCGAGTCTGGGTTATCGTCGTTCTTGTCGTGAAGGGGTCTGTGGCTCCGACGGCATGAATATGAACGGCAAGAACGGCCTGGCCTGTATTACTCCGCTGTCCGCAGTCGTTGATAAGGATAAGCTGGTATTACGTCCTTTACCGGGTCTGCCGGTAGTGCGTGATCTGGTTGTTGATATGAGTCAGTTCTATGCGCAGTACGAGAAGATCAAGCCGTATCTGATTAATGATACTCCGCCTCCGGCGATCGAGCGGTTGCAGTCGCCCGAAGAGCGGGAGAAACTGGATGGTCTGTACGAGTGTATCCTCTGTGCGTGTTGCTCCACCGCTTGTCCGTCGTTCTGGTGGAATCCGGACAAATTTGTCGGTCCTTCCGGTTTGCTGCAAGCCTATCGGTTCTTGATCGATAGTCGGGATACGGCGACTCAGGAGCGTCTGGCGGAGCTGGATGATCCCTTCAGTGTGTTCCGCTGTCACGGTATCATGAACTGTGTCAGCGTCTGCCCAAAGGGGCTAAACCCCACGAAGGCAATCGGGAAAATTCGCAACATGCTGTTGCAGCAAGCGACCTGATCAAGAAAAACAAATGGTGCGATATTCGCACCATTTTTTTGTCTGTTGTTTGTTTGGCCGGTGGCGGTAGATCGGCCGAATTAAGACGCTTATAGGTAAAAAGCATTATTCCGGTGTAGTACTAACTGCTGTAAACTTACGCGCCGATGCTAACTAGGAATAATCAGCTTTTGATTCCTGTAGCTCACTCTTAAATGTCACAGAAACATTATTAAGAGGGGCGTTGTTCCCTGGTGAACCTGCGTATGCAGGTGGCTGGGCGAAGAATGTACCGCCAATTCAGGCGCATTCCCTCATTACAGGGCTGTCGAGAATGCATGAAGGCATAATGGAGCTGATGTGGACGACTTCACATCTCTCAGGGGGCAATCTAGCTTACGTCGAAGAGCTTTACGAGACGTACCTCAGGGATCCCAATGAGGTCTCTCAAGAGTGGCGGGAAGAGTTCGATAAGCTTCCCAAGGTCCAGGGCACAGTGGTCCAGGATATACCCCACTCGATAGTGCGCGAGCACTTCCGTTACCTATCTAAAAACCAGCGCGCAGCGCAGCAGCCGCTTCCTGTTTCGGGCGTCAGCTCCGAGCATGAGAAAAAGCAAGTTCGCGTGTTACGCATGATTAACGCATTCCGTGTGCGTGGGCATCAGGCCGCGACTATCGATCCATTGGGGTTGATGCTGCGAGAAGATGTGCCCGATCTGGATCTGCACTTTCACGAGCTTTCCGCGGCTGATCTGGATACTACGTTTCAACTCGGTTCGCTGTTCTTTGGTGCTGAAGAGGCACCATTAAAGACGATCCTTGCTGACCTCAAGAAAACCTACTGCACCACCGTGGGATCTGAGTTTATGCATATTATCGAAACCCAGGAGAAGCGTTGGCTGCAACAACGCATTGAGCCGGTTCGCAGCCATCCAGAGTTTGAACCGCAATACCGCAAGCATATTCTTGAGCGCTTGACCGCTGCCGAAGGTCTGGAGAAATATCTGGGTTCCCGTTTTGCCGGAGCCAAGCGTTTCGGGCTCGAAGGCGGGGAAGCGTTAATTCCTTGCATGGATGAATTGATCCAGCGTTCCGGTAGAGCGGGCGTGAAAGAGGTCGTCATCGGCATGGCTCACCGCGGTCGGTTGAATGTACTGGTTAATACGTTTGGCAAGAATCCGCAGGATCTGTTCAATGAGTTTGAGGGTAAACGGACATTGCAGACCTCGGGTGATGTTAAGTATCACCAGGGTTTCTCTTCCAATGTTTCTACCCCGGGCGGCGAAGTTCATCTGGCACTCGCATTTAACCCGTCACACCTCGAGATCACCTCGCCCGTAGTTGAAGGCTCGGTCCGCGCGCGTCAAGATCGTCGTAATGATTCGGCTGGCGATCTGGTGTTGCCAATCACCCTGCATGGCGATCAGTCTTTTGCCGGGCAGGGTGTGGTGATGGAAACGCTGCAGATGTCGCAGACCCGCGCTTACAAGACGGGCGGAACCGTTCACATCGTGATCAATAACCAGGTTGGTTTTACCACCAACAAACGCGAAGATTCACGCTCCACCGAGTACTGTACCGATATCGCGAAGATGGTCCAGGCGCCGATTTTTCATGTTAATGGCGATGACCCGGAAGCCGTTGCCTTTGTGACGCAGGTGGCGTTGGACTACCGTAACGAATTCAAAAAAGACGTGGTTATCGACCTGGTCTGTTACCGTCGTCGCGGCCATAACGAAGCCGATGAGCCCTCCGGGACACAACCGGTGATGTACCAGATAATCAAAGCTCAGAAGACTACAAAGACCCTGTATGCCGAGCGGTTGATCGCTGAAGCGGTGGTGACCGAGGCCGAAGTCCAGGCGATGGCTTCGGACTACCGCCAGTCGCTTGAAGATGGTCGACACGTGGCCAAGTCGCTCGTGACTGAACCGAATGAAGAGTTGTTCGTCGATTGGCGTCCATACCTGGGTCATGAGTGGACGCTTGAATGTGATACGACGGTTGATGTCGAGTTGTTCAAGGACCTGGTCGCAAAGCTAGACGTCAAGCCCGATGGCTTCATCGTCCAGAACCAGGTTAATAAGATTCTGGAAGACCGTAAGAAAATGGGCTCAGGCGCGATGCCTATTAACTGGGGCTTCGCCGAAACCATGGCCTATGCAACCTTGCTGGCCGAAGGTCATCCGATCAGGATTACGGGTCAGGATGTCGGCCGCGGTACGTTCTCGCATCGGCATGCGGTGTTGCATAACCAGAAAGACGGTGCTACTCATGTGCCGCTACAAAATTTGTCCGCCGACCAGCCACGAATGGCCATCTATGACTCGTTCTTGTCGGAAGAGGCGGTGCTGGGGTTTGAGTATGGCTATGCCACAACTGCGCCGAATACACTGGTGATCTGGGAGGCGCAGTTTGGTGACTTCGCTAACGGTGCCCAGGTGGTTATCGATCAGTTCATCACCTCGGGCGAGCATAAGTGGGCGCGTTTGTGCGGCCTCACCATGTTGTTGCCACATGGTTATGAAGGCCAGGGTCCAGAGCATAGTTCTGCCCGGCTTGAGCGCTATCTGCAGATGTGTGCCGAGCACAATATTCAGGTCTGTGTGCCTAGTACTCCCGCTCAGATTTTCCATATGCTGCGGCGTCAGGTGATTCGGCCTCTGCGCAAACCGCTGATTGTGATGTCTCCTAAGTCACTGTTGCGCCATAAGCAGGCTGTATCGACCCTGGAAGAGCTCACTAATGGCACATTCCAGAACGTCATTGCCGAGGTTGATAGCCTCGAGGCCAGCAAGGTTAAGCGGGTTGTGCTCTGCAGTGGCAAGGTCTATTACGACCTTTATAACAAGCGTGCAGCTGATGGCAAAGACGATGTTGCAGTCGTCCGACTTGAGCAACTGTATCCCTTCCCGGAGAAAGAGCTGATTGCGGCACTTGATGGCTACAACAACGTCGAGTCTGTGGTCTGGTGTCAGGAGGAGCCGCTGAATCAGGGTGCCTGGTACAGTTCGCAACACCATATGCGCCATGTGTTGCAGCGGTTATTCCCGAAATTGCATCTTGAGGTTTCGGCACGCCCGGGCTCGGCTGCACCCGCTTCGGGTTATATGTCGCAACACGTGGAAGAACAGCAAAATCTGGTTAACGAAGCGATCAATGGTTAACAGGCCCGACAGCCTGTTTTGCCACTACTAAATAAAGGAAGTGTCATGTCTATCGAAATTAAAGCGCCTACGTTCCCAGAGTCTGTTGCCGACGGCACCGTCGCGACTTGGCATAAGCAGCCAGGTGAGGCTGTTTCCCGTGATGAGTTGATCGTGGATATCGAGACCGACAAGGTGGTTCTTGAGGTGGTTGCTCCAGCCGACGGTGCCCTGGCTGAAATCATTAAGGGCGAAGGATCTACGGTTCTTAGCGATGAAGTGATCGCCCTGTTTGTTGCTGGCGCGGTTGCAGAAGCGACTCCTGCGGCAGCGTCGCCAGCAGCCATTGTGGAAGGTGACGCCGATGCCGTAGCGGGGCCGGCCGCGCGTAAAATTTTAGATGAAAACAACCTGGATGCATCACAGGTTGCCGGCACCGGTAAAGGTGGGCGGGTGACCAAAGAAGATGTGGTTAATCATCTCAAGAATAAGCCTGCAGCTGTGGCTACTCAAACGGTTGCCGTTACGCCTGTTGTCGATGTGGTTGCTGCCGGTGCCCGGGTTGAAAAACGGGTTCCTATGACCCGCTTGCGAGCTACTATCGCCAAGCGCCTGGTTGACGCTCAGCAAACCGCCGCCATGTTGACAACCTACAATGAAGTCAACATGAAGCCGATCATGGATCTGCGCAAGCAGTACAAAGAGCTGTTTGAGAAAACGCATAATGGCACCCGTCTGGGCTTTATGTCGTTCTTCGTCAAGGCCGCAACTGAAGCGTTGAAGCGCTTCCCTGCCGTTAACGCATCGATCGACGGTAGCGACATGGTCTATCACGGCTATCAGGATATCGGTGTCGCTGTTTCGACTGCGCGTGGTCTAATGGTTCCTGTGTTACGTGATACCGATGCCATGAGTTTAGCGGGCGTGGAGTCGGCCATTGCCGATTTCGGCGCGCGTGGACGTGACGGTAAACTGGGCATTGCAGATATGCAGGGGGGGACCTTTACGATCACCAACGGCGGGGTGTTTGGCTCGCTGATGTCGACCCCCATCTTGAATCCACCGCAGACCGCGATTCTGGGAATGCACAAGATTCAGGATCGCCCTATGGCGGTAAATGGGCAGGTTGTGATTCAGCCGATGATGTATCTGGCCGTGTCCTACGATCACCGGATGATCGATGGCAAAGAAGCAGTGCAGTTCCTGGTTACTATCAAAGAGCTGCTTGAAGACCCAACCCGCATGCTGCTCGATGTATAAAGGTTCGATGGATAGTTAGAACAAGGGACTTTTGATAAACGTGAGAGGGCCGCATCAAGGCCCGAACCATCAAAGATTAAATAACCCACAAGGTTTATTGATAGGAAATTTGAACATGTCACAAAAGTTTGATGTTGTAGTAATCGGTGCGGGTCCCGGCGGCTACGTAGCAGCCATTCGTGCGGCACAGCTGGGTCTTAAGACCGCCTGTGTGGAAAAATGGATCGATGATAAGGGTGCGACGATTCTCGGTGGAACCTGTCTCAACGTGGGTTGTATTCCGTCCAAAGCATTGCTGGACAGTACCCATAAGTACCATATGGCCCATTCTGAGTTTAAGGTCCATGGTATCAGCACGGGAGACGTCACTATGGACGTTGCCGCGATGATTGGTCGTAAGAACCAGATCGTCAAGAACCTGACTGGCGGTATTGCCGGGCTGTTCAAGGCTAACGGCGTTACCGTGCTGGCGGGTAAGGGTAAGGTGCTCGGCGGCAACAAGGTTGAAGTGTCTAAAAACGATGGCAGCACTGAGATTGTTGATGCAGCTAGCATCATCATCGCGGCAGGTTCGGTACCGGTTAACATTCCGCCGGCGCCGCTGGCTGACGATCTGATCCTGGACAACGAAGGTGCGCTTAATATCTCCGAGACCCCTAAGCGTTTGGGTGTTATCGGTGCAGGCGTTATCGGCCTGGAGATGGGGTCCGTATGGGCACGTCTGGGCTCTGAGGTGATCGTGTTGGAAGCGATGGAAGAGTTCTTGCCGTTTTGTGACAAGGACATGGCCAAGGACGCGCAGAAAAGCTTCAAGAAGCAGGGCTTGGATATTCGCCTGAATGCGCGAGTGACGGGTACTGAGATTAAGGGCACCGGCAAGAACCAAGAGGTTCTGGTTAAATTTACCGATGCCAAAGGCGAGCAGGAAGTTACCGTCGATAAACTGATCGTTGCCGTAGGTCGTCGTCCTTACACCGAAGCCTTGCTGGATGCCGGTTGTGGAGTGGGTCTGGACGAACGTGGTTTTATCGCCGTTGACGGACAGTGCCGTACTACCGTTCCGGGAGTCTACGCGATTGGTGATGTGGTCCGTGGCCCGATGCTGGCGCACAAAGCTTCTGAAGAGGGAATCATGGTCGCCGATATTATCCACGGCCATAAAGCGCAGATGAATTATGACTGCATCCCCGGCATCATCTACACCCATCCTGAACTGGCGTGGGTTGGTAAGAACGAACAGCAGCTTAAAGCTGAGGGCGTTAAGGTTAAAGTGGGTAAGTTCCCATTTGCCGCGTCCGGTCGTGCGATGGCATCACAGGACACCGAGGGCTTCGTCAAGGTAATCGCAGACGAAGCCACCGATCGTATCCTGGGTTGCCATATCATCGGCGGTCAGGCGGGCGAGCTGATTGCCCAGGCAGTGATCGCGATGGAGTTTGGCTCCACCGCTGAAGATCTGCAGTTGACCGTGTTTGCACACCCAACTGTCAGTGAAGCGATTCATGAGGCAGCTTTGGCTTGTGATAATCACGCGATTCACATCGCTAATCGCAAAAAGCGCTAACCAGATGCCCGGCGACGGGTGTTTATAAAATCGGGCTCCACTGGTAACAGGGAGCACTTTGGCGCGGTCCTTTCTGGGCCGCACACAGTAGAACGTAAAAAAACGGATCGAGACATGAATCTTCACGAGTATCAGGGAAAACTATTGTTTGCCCAGTACGGTCTGCCGGTGTCCATTGGTGAGGCTGTTGAAACCCCCAAAGACGCGGCAGAAGCTTGCAAGCGCATCGGCGGTGATAAGTGGGTTGTTAAAGCACAGGTTCACGCCGGTGGTCGGGGTAAGGCGGGCGGTGTCAAGCTGATTGACAGTGCCGACGAAGCTAAAGCCTTTGCTGAAAAGTGGTTGGGCGAGCGTCTGGTTACGTATCAGACCGATGCTAATGGTCAGCCAGTTACCAAAATCTTGGTAGAGACCTGCACCGACATCGCTCAGGAATTGTACCTGGGTGCGGTTGTTGATCGCGCGTCCCAGCGTATCGTTTTCATGGCATCTACCGAAGGTGGTGTTGAGATCGAGAAGGTCGCTGAAGAGACGCCTGAAAAGATCCTTAAGGCGATTATCGATCCGATGGCGGGTCCTCAGCCTTATCAAGGCCGTGAGCTGGCATTCAAGCTGGGTCTTGAAGGCAATCAGGTTAAGCAATTTGTACAGATCTTTATGGGTCTGGCGAAGTTGTTCAAGGATAAGGATCTGGCTCTGCTAGAGGTTAATCCGCTGGTTATCACCGACGCGGGCAACCTGCACTGTCTGGATGCCAAGATCGTGATCGACTCCAACGCGATCTATCGTCACAAAGATCTGCAAGAGATGCATGATCCGTCACAAGACGATGAGCGTGAGGCCAACGCGGCCAAGTGGGAACTCAACTACGTGGCGCTGGACGGCACTATCGGTTGCATGGTTAACGGTGCAGGCCTGGCCATGGGTACCATGGATATCGTCGCGCTGCACGGTGGCTTCCCCGCCAACTTCCTCGATGTTGGGGGCGGCGCGACCAAAGAGCGCGTTACCGAGGCGTTCAAAATCATCCTGTCCGATGATGCGGTGAAAGCGGTTCTGGTTAACATCTTTGGTGGTATCGTACGTTGCGATCTGATCGCTGAAGGTATCATTGCGGCTGTTAAAGAAGTGGGCGTTAAAGTGCCTGTCGTTGTACGTCTTGAAGGCAACAACGCAGAACTGGGTACTCAGGTACTGGCGGAATCTGGTCTTGACATCATCGCGGCTACCAGCTTGACTGACGCGGCGCAGCAAGCGGTTAAAGCAGCGGAGGGTAAATAAGTGAGCGTTTTAATCAATAAAGACACCAAAGTAATCTGCCAGGGTTTCACCGGCGGTCAGGGTACTTTTCACTCCGAGCAAGCGATCGCTTACGGCACCAAGATGGTGGGTGGTGTAACGCCCGGTAAGGGCGGCCAGCAGCATCTGGGTCTGCCTGTGTTCAATACCGTTGCTGAAGCGGTAGCTGTGACTGGCGCTGAAGCTTCTGTGATCTATGTTCCTGCGGCTTTCTGTAAGGATTCAATCCTGGAAGCGGCAAACAGTGGTATCAAACTGATCGTTGCCATCACCGAAGGTATCCCGACGCTGGATATGCTTGAGTGTAAGGTGCGTTGTGATGAGTTGAACGTGACGCTGATCGGTCCTAACTGCCCTGGTGTTATCACTCCGGGCGAGTGCAAGATCGGCATCATGCCCGGCCACATCCACCTGCCGGGTAAGGTCGGTATCGTGTCGCGCTCAGGCACCCTGACCTACGAAGCGGTTAAACAGACTACCGATGCAGGCTTCGGTCAGTCTACGTGTGTCGGTATCGGTGGTGATCCGATCCCGGGTTCTAACTTCATCGACATTCTGAAGTTGTTCGAGAATGATCCGAAGACCGAAGCGATCGTGATGATCGGTGAGATCGGCGGAACCGCTGAAGAAGAAGCGGCAGCTTATATCAAAGCCAACGTGACTAAGCCAGTGGTCTCTTACATCGCGGGTGTAACTGCGCCTGCCGGTAAGCGTATGGGCCACGCCGGTGCAATCATCTCCGGTGGCAAGGGTACTGCCGACGAGAAGTTTGCAGCGCTGGAAGATGCCGGTGTTAAAACTGTGCGTTCTTTGGCTCAGATTGGTGATGCACTGAAAGAAATTACAGGCTGGTAAGTCGGTGATATCGTTCTGAAAAAAGCGACCTTAGGGTCGCTTTTTTTTGTCCTGCGAAACGGATAAATGGCCAGTCTTGAGCAGGTTGTTCGGCAATGGATGATGGCCGCAATAGCGTCTCGACCTGTAGGGTTTTGACGGTGAGAGAAAGGCTGCTCCGATCACTCTTGCGGTCATGTTAAAGGCGGCTGTGGCAGCCCCCTGGTGCTGTTTTTATGCAGTCAGGGCATCAGTTGGGGCGGTAGTCGTAATCCAATTAACCTGCGGGTTAATAGGAGACGCAAGGGTGCATCAACATGGGTCGAAGACCCATGCGAGCCCCTAACAGGTTGTTGAAAAGCTTGCTGCGTTGCTGATACGTCGTTAAAAACGACCTCAAAGTTCTCATTTATAGCTATAAACTGCGTTTTTCGGTAGTTTTTGCCTAGTCTCGGCGGCCTCGCTAACGCTTTTCAACAGCCTGCTGATAATAAAACAGTTCCACGCAGCTACGGCTGATTTTAGGGGCGATGGACAAATAGGTATGGAACCTATTTGTCCATCGGGTTAATAGCTGGCTTTACCGGCAGAAAGTTAATGTCAGTCTGGACCTGCACCGATGAAGGTTGGTAAGGTTGTCAACCCAGACTCATTTGTCAGTGATTTTATTATCGAAACTTACCCAAAAAACAATCAAACAGAGACTTTTGAAGCAGGCTTGTTGCCAAAATTGATCCAGGGTGACAAGGCCTGTTTTAATCGTATTGTTGAAGCGTACTACGGTCCTATGTTGGGCTTGGCGCGCTCAATCGTGGGTATGGCGATCGCTGATGAGGTGGTTCAGGAGGCTTGGTTGTCGGTGTACAAAGCCTTGCCTAAATTCGAGGGCCGCTCCAGTCTTAAAACGTGGATTCTGCGCATCACCGCCAACGAGGCCAAGTCGCGCCTAAGGCGGGAGTCGCGTCATCTATCGCTGGAGGCGATGACGGGGGGGGATACAGACCTTATGCCTGGACGGTTTCATGAAAATGGTCACTGGTCGGTACCTCCGAGTGCCTGGCACGAAGAGGGGCCAGATGCGCTGCTGACTAACGCTGAGATGGGTGATTGCATCGAGCACAGCTTCAGTCGTTTGCCGGAGCTGCAGCAGGCGGTATTTAGACTGAAAGAACTCGAGGACTATAGTTTCGAAGAGCTCTGTAGCATTCTCGATATCGGCGCCTCTAATGCGCGTGTTCTGCTGCATCGGGCGCGTATCAGTCTGTACCGAAAAATTGAACATTTTCAGGAGAGTGGTGAATGTTGACCTGTCGCCAGATTGTAGAGCAATCGAGTGATTACCGGGCAGGAGCGATGCCACTCAGTCGTCGCCTGCAGTATCGGTTACATCTGTTAATGTGTCGGAATTGTCGTCGCTTCAGTCGCCAGTTTAACGCGGCTGTGGCGATGACCCGGCGGTTGCCCGCGGCTCCGGTATCTCAGGCTCAGATCGATGCTATGCTGCAGCGCATCGACCGTATGGGCTAAGGGGCGCAGTCCCCTAGACAGGCTGTTGAAAATCTACCTGCGTTGCCGATACGTCGTTAAAAACGACCTCAAAATGCTCATTTATAGC
>SDWN01000074.1 GCA_004195305.1 Neptunomonas sp.
CCCGGCGAACTGGAAACTGTGTTCAATACAATCCAGGAAAAATGGGGCGTACTCCACGGCGTGGTCCACTCCATCGCCTTCTGCCCGCTGGCGGACCTGCACGCCCCCGTGTCCGAATGCACCCGAGAAGGCTTCGCGATGGCAATGGATGTCTCCTGCTACTCCTTCATCGAGATGGCCCGCTACTCCAAGCCACTGATGACCGAAGGCGGCTCCATGATCAACTACTCCTACCTGGGCAGCGCCATCGCTACCGGCGACTACAACATCATGGGCGTCGCCAAAGCGGGCCTGGAAGCCGCAACCCGCTACCTGGCACGCGACTTGGGCAAGAACAACATCCGCGTCAACTGCATCTCCCCCGGCCCGATCCAGACTCGTGCCGCCAGCGGCATTAAAAACTTCGACGCCATGCTCGAACACGACGCCAAGATGTCCTGCGATGGCAAGCTGCCGACCACCGACGAAGTCGGCGACGCCTCACTGTATTTCCTGAGCGACCTGTCGCGTGGCGTGACCGGCACCATCCACTACGTTGACCACGGCGTATGCATCACCGGCTAAGGACGTAACGCGGCTTAACACCCTTACAAGCCCGCTTCGCGGGCTTTTTTTGGCTATGCCTGAGTTAGCTGTTGTGGGTATTGCGAGAAGGACAGCTGTCCCTATCGGCTCGATATCGACTTTTGCGCCCTCTCGGGCACCTTAAGGATATGCGCCGCCATATCCTTAAGAATCCTAGGCGGCCCCCGACGAAACCGCTCTTCGGGTACGCGCTTCGCGCTATGAAAACCAACCTGAGGCGGGCAAACACGACATCCTTGTCGTGCTGCCCGGCTCGGCTCCTGCCTCGCCCCTAGCGGGCCTGTTTCAGGCTGGCTTGCATCGGTTTAGAGGGGGGATGGGGCGTCATCCTGATACTCCAGTGGCATTTGGTCAGCAACAGGAGACGTTAAGTGTTTTCTGCCATCCGCCTGCAACAACTAATTGGGACATAGCCTTTTTTTAACCCGCCAGACACCGCCATTCACATTTGCAGATAAAAACTCCCGCCAAGAGAGTTGACCGCTTAACAAAAGGCCGATAATATCCGCGCCCACGGTTTGAGCAATTCCTCGATAGCTCAGTTGGTAGAGCAGTAGACTGTTAATCTATTGGTCGCAGGTTCGAGTCCTGCTCGAGGAGCCATCCCCGACCAGTTACACCTGGTATTACCGTTATTCCTCGATAGCTCAGTTGGTAGAGCAGTAGACTGTTAATCTATTGGTCGCAGGTTCGAGTCCTGCTCGAGGAGCCATCAGGGTAATAGCAGTAACGCTCGCAGCAAAGACCCTCTCGATGCCAAACACCTCCGCCTAATCCACTCTCAAGGCGCGAGTGAGCCACTCATACCCAACGCACACCCTACACACCAGCAAAAAGCTGACGGCTTTAGCGCCATGGCACGCACAACAGAGCTGCCACAACGCTCAAAACGGCGCACTTGTGTTTATATCAGCTAGACCATAGTTATCATAATGATATACTTGTGCCCTCTGCCTCAGGTCCGAGCTTACGATCAGCTCCGGAAGTCACGACAGGCTCAACGGAAAACCCATCTCACGGAGAGAACGTCCTTGCTAACCTGGACAGCACCAACCCGCTCATCTGCACTGAACCGCGGCAAAGGAACGCTGATGCTATGTGTGCTGGTGCTATTGCACGGCTGTGCCAGCCCTAACTACACCATCCACTCCGGCATCGAACAGACGCCCGATGCAAACCTGCCATCCTGGCCTGCGAATGCTGAAATCAGCCGCTATCAATTTGCAGGCGTTTATTACGGCGAACAGAATCTAAAGATCATTGAGGAAGACAATCACAAAAGTTTCCTCAAAAAAGCTCTCGAAATCATTGCCGGGGCGTTTGAATCCCCTCCTCAGCCACACCAGATGCAGGCACCCCAAGGTGGCGTCGTCGATGACAACGGCGTCATCTATGTCGTCGACACGGGCTCTTCCTCGGTCTTCATCTTTGACAAACGCCCCACTCAACTCCCTGATGGCCGCCTCCCCGTATGGACGCGCGCAACCCCCAGGCAGGCCTTTGCTACACCCATCGCTATTGCCCTGGGTCCAGATCAACAACTGCTGATCACCGACGCTGATCTTGGCGCTGTATTTAGACTCGACCGTCAGGGCAACCCAATCGGTAGTTTTGGTACGGATATACTCAACCGGCCAACAGGCATCACCCGGGATGCGACGCGCAGGGAGATTTACGTCGCTGACACCCAGGATCACGACATCAAAGTATTCGACGATTTCGGCCAATTACTCCGTATTATCGGCGCACGAGGCACCGAAGACGGGCAATTCAACTTCCCCATTCATCTCACCTTTGCTCATGACAGCCTGTACATAGTCGATTCGATGAACGCACGGGTGCAACAGCTCGATGCGAATGGCAAACATCTGCTGAGTTTCGGCAGCCGCGGGGTCTACCAGGGCCAGTTTTCACGCATTAAAGGCATCGCGGTAGACAGTACGGGCAATATTTATGTCACAGATTCTACCTTCGACCACTTACTTATTTTCAACCCGGAAGGGCAGTTCCTGCTGCCGATCGGAGGCGACCAGATCGGCAACTTCCATCTCCCTGCGGGTCTCTGGATTGATGACAAAGACCAAATTTACATTGCCGACATGGGGAATGGTCGAGTTGTCGCCCTGCAGTTTCTGGGAGGAGACTAAAAATGCCAAGGAACAACAGTAGCATCAACACCGGTCACTATAAGACCACAGCGGCTCTGTTAGCCGCCATGGTGACCCTGACATTGAGCTTCTCAGCCTACGGCGAGCGAGTCTCCAAGGTCGCAAGCTCCAAGCATAACCTGTCTACATCAGCACCCGCAGGTGATCCAGCGGGCACTGAAGTTAAAGCCAGCAGTGAAACTGAAATCTGCATCTTTTGTCATACCCCGCACGGATCCAACACCGCGATAGGCGGCCCCCTTTGGAACCGCTCCCAGGCCGCCGGCACCACCTACCTGCCCTACGAGAGCAAATCGCTCGACGCGGGAGCTCTTGCCGATCCGGACCAAAGCTCAAAACTCTGCCTAACCTGCCACGATGGCACCGTGGCCATAGGCGCAGTCAACAACAGGTCCGGATCCGGCGGCTACAACAGCGCCTACAATCGTTCAGATCTGATCACAATGACCGGCACTGATGCTGTCTCTTATACACATCT
>SDWN01000306.1 GCA_004195305.1 Neptunomonas sp.
CATCCTGATCCAATAGTCCGGAGCGACACAGAAGCAGTCCTGCCCCAGAACGAAACAATTCGAGCCCACCTCCGCGGAGATGGGCTCGAGTTGTTTCAGAATGATTATTCGAAGAATATCTTCTTGCGCTCGTTGCCCCGGGCCATGATGTGATAGACCGCACCCTCATCTTCCAAGCGTACTGGACGTGACATTTCCCCCACCCCGTTTAGCACTTCCCATAATTCTTCAGACTTTCGCCACTTGTCCAATGTCCAGGTCTGACCCCTCTGTCTCACCCCCCTGTCTCACCCAAACACCTAGGGCCCCAGCGATAACCTCACCTCAAAGGCATCAAGACCCCGCAGTTGCGCTTCTTGCATCAAGGCAGTGACGTCTACCAGCACATCGTTGCCAGCATCCCAAAGCAAAGACATTGAAGAGTTGAAACTCCAGTGAGAGCGAATCGAAATCAACGGTGGTCAATCCGCTTGAAACCTGAGTACTCGATGAGGTCGAGTACGACCGGCACTGTAGCGGCGAAATCGACGAAGTCGATGGCGACTATCAGGGTCGCCGAAACGCTAATCGCATCCAGCGGGACGGCATCCTCACCAGTTGTGCCGTCGAGGGGCAAATTGACAAATGCCCTGAATTCAGAACGATTACTGATGGCGTTGTCGATACCGAATAAAAGTGTGGAGGGACCCTGCGTGATAACAAAGGTGCCGCTGAAAGGGTCGAACTCAATATCACCGTCAAGGGGTTGGTCGCTGAGGATCTCAGCCGTGAAGGTTTCGAATATCCCGGGCCTGATGTACTCAACCTGCAACTCAGGCGCGGTGATGGCCACCGTGGGGCGGTCATCAATCCCCACAAAGCCGGGGCCGGTGATGATCATTACCACCGCAGCCTGCCAACAGCAAAAGAACACCAACGATCCCGAGCAACCCGAAACTCCGCAGCCTCTGGATCGCCAACATAAAACCCTCGCTGTTCTCCCTTCGAATTCGCCAGTTGCAACCGGCGGAAGAGAAGAGATTACCGATCGTCATTGCGCATTGTGGCTGGTCGCCACCAGCGTTTAAAACCCTAGCTCTCCGCTGAGTATAATACTTCGCACCCTGACCCTGCCTGGCTACTTAATGGGGATATCCTTATCCCCCGGATCATTGTCGCGGCTGAAGAAGTCTGGCAGGCCAATTCCAAAATATTTCAGGCACATCAATAAGGTGGCGACAGCTGCCGCCTCATCCAGATTGCCAATAAGGGGCAGATTGTCGGGGATCAGTTCAAAGATGCCTGCGCCGGGATTGAGCAGATATATCAGACAGCACAGACCGAGCAGGAAGATGCCAAACTTCTTCATGGAAACCTCATGTGCTTAAGGGGGCTACTACAAGTGTTTGAATTATTCAACCAGGTCCCCTAGCCCTCACCGCAGAATTCAAAATATTCTGCGCGATCAGAGGTCGCGAAGAAATACCCAGAGGGGTCAGATCTCAACATTCAACAAACCCAGATCTCGGCCTATCGCCTTGACAACTTCCCGCAACTGAGGTTCATTCTTCAACCGTTCCGCCACCCTTCGACCAACTACCGACACTCCGGCATCGCTCCAGAAGCAAGCTGGTGGTTGTCTGCCAAAAGAGCCCGGCCCTAGCAGCGTGTCGGACTTTCCATGAACCGGCTGCAAATCCGCTCGATTGGCCCATATTTCAGCTCCTTTTTGGCCCATAGCTATGGCTATGGAACTGCAAACGCGCGAAGATTTGGTCTCAATCGCCCAAATTTTCGCTTCGGTCCGGCAAGTCCGACACACTGCTAGCAGTTTTCAATAACAGAAGGGCCGTCATTCATCGGGACGGCCCTTCTGCTATTGAACTTCGTTGACCCAATATCACTTGCCAAACAAAACAGCGATATTCAGAAAAGCCGTAGTTATCGCCCCTTCAAATTCCTCGTCAAAGTCAGGCGAGTCAGTTTCGCCCGCAAATCCCGTGGTCAGAATGCCCAGCGAAGGACTTATACAGACATTGCCGGCCATAAAATTAAACCCGGTGACTGCGCCAAGCCCGAAAGAGACCAGCTCATAATCCGTCAAAGGGTCAGTATCCACCTCACCACTGTGGAAGCCCACCCGAACCTGGGGCCCGATCCACCAGCGGAAATCTGGGTTTCTGATGAGGGCAAAGCCGAAGGTATTGGCGACCACCAAACCGTCAAGTTCCAGGGCTGTCTCTTATACACATCT
>SDWN01000554.1 GCA_004195305.1 Neptunomonas sp.
GGATGAGCTACCGCAATGACATCGCCTACCGAGCGATCGCGCGCGAAACTGAGAGCGGCTCTTAATAACAGCCGCTCAACGGATTCAAAAAAAGGGGGGCTCAGTGAGCCCCCCTTTTTTATCTGGCGGACAACCTGATCAACGAAGCGGACCGGGCGTGGATAAGCTATTTCACTCGGTTTGATAAGGCTGGCATTGGTCATTTGGCTGCGAGGTCAATGCTGGCGCAAGATCCAAAGCCCCTGTGCGGCTTAAAATCAAACCCTATCAACCCGGCTGGTTAATAGCAGAGTAATTATGGGCATCAATCATGATTAACAAAGAGAGTACGGGCTGCGTGATCACCGTTAAAGCTCAGAGCGCGCAAGCGGATAAAGGAGATCCCCCCAGCACTGAGCGACGCAGTAAACCGCTGCCCAAGATGAAGGACCAAGATTACCTCCACGCCATGCAGCCGCTCCATATCGAGTTACTGAAATTGCAGAGCTGGGTAAAACAGGAGGGAATCAAGGTCTGCGCCCTGTTCGAGGGCCGCGATGCAGCAGGTAAAGGCGGGACCATCAAGCGCGTGGTTGAGCACCTCAACCCGCGTGGCTGTCGCGTGGTGGCCCTGGAAAAACCCACCGATCTTGAAAAACATCAATGGTATTTTCAACGCTACGTTCAGCATTTACCCAGCGCGGGTGAGATCGTCCTCTTCGACCGCAGTTGGTATAACCGCGCAGGGGTTGAGCGCGTCATGAAATTCTGCACTGCCGCCGAAGTCAGAGAATTCCTGCGCTCAGTGCCGGAATTTGAACGCATGCTGGTACGCTCAGGCATTCACCTGATGAAATTTTATTTCTCCGTCAGCAAGAAAGAGCAACAGCGGCGCTTTAAAAAACGCCAGACCGATTTTTTAAAAATGTGGAAACTCTCAGCCTGTGATCTGGAGTCTCAAAACCTATGGAATGAATACAAGCTCGCCAAGGAAGAGATGTTTTATCAGACAAGTACCACGGATGCGTCCTGGACCGTGATCAAATCAGACGATAAGAAACTCGCCAGGATTAATGCGATCCGCTACATGCTTAGACAGTTCAACTATCCCGACAAAAACGACGAGGTTCTGATATTGGATCGGCGTATCGTCAAAACGGTACAGGAAGAGCTGTCATAGACCGCCCCTTAACAATGCGTCGCAACTAAACCGACACCACAAAAACAAAACTAGTCGACCTCGACTAACTGATAGCTGTGGCTAATTTCGACCCCGCCCTTCTCCAGCATGATCGAGGCGGAACAGTACTGTTCGGCTGATAGACTCACGGCGCGCTTAACATGGGCTTCTTTCAGCTTACGCCCCGAGACGACAAAGTTGAGATGGATCTTGGTAAAAACGGCAGGCACGGCATCCGCCCGCTCAGCGCTGATCTCAGCACGGCAATCGGTGACATCCTGACGGGTTTTCTTAAGGATGGTCATCACATCGAAACTTGAACAGCCCCCCAGACCCAACAACAACATCTCCATCGGACGCGGCCCCTGATTCTTACCGCCATGATCCTCGGGGCCGTCCATGCTGTAGGTATGACCGGTGCCGGTGGTGCCGTCGAAACGGGCATCACCCGCCCAATTGATGGTGACATTCATATCAGCTATCGCTCTAAAGATTAAGGGGATTAACTACTCAAACAGCGCCTGAAGCTGCTGACCGGGATCCTCGGCGCGCATAAACGCCTCGCCCACCAGAAACGCATGTACCTGATGCGCGTGCATCGCGGCAACATCCTCGCGACTCTGAATGCCGCTCTCGGTGACCACCAGGCAGTCTTCCGGAATGCGATCCAGCAACTGGTAGGTGTTTTCGAGGCTGACCTCAAAACTGTGCAGATCTCGATTATTGATCCCGACCAGCTTGGCATCCACCCGCAACGCCCGCTCGAGCTCGTCCGCGTTATGGACTTCGATCAGCACATCCATACCCAACGATCGGGCCAGCTCGTTGAGCTGCCGTAACGCCGGATCATCCAGCGCCGCAACGATCAGCAGGATACAATCGGCACCCAGCACGCGCGCCTCGTAGACCTGGTAGGGGTCAACGAAGAAATCTTTACGGATCACCGGTAGCTGGCAGGCGTCACGCGCCTGTTGCAGATAAGTATCCGCCCCCTGAAAGAAATCCACATCGGTCAACACCGACAGACAACTGGCACCACCCTGCTGGTAACTGCGGGCAATGGCGGCTGGATCAAAGTGTTCCCGAATCACCCCCTTACTCGGCGAGGCTTTCTTG
>SDWN01000782.1 GCA_004195305.1 Neptunomonas sp.
AGATGTGTATAAGAGACAGCCTTAATCTGGGTTGCAATTGCTACAGGCTACCTTCTGCAGAATCTATTTTTATGTGTTTTCAGCTATGTTCCAGCTGTAGGGGATGGCTCCGCCATCTTTTGATCCATCAGGTTTTTGCGGTTGATATTCGGTTTTAACCTCGCGGAAGTTGAGAGTGATATTGACGGTGAGGCGGTCCTCGCCGCCACTGCCTCCCGTTGAGACAGAGGTGACAATCACATCCTTCATAGTGATGATTAAGTACTCAAGTGGCTTCTCTCCGCCAGCCTTTCTTACGGTGAGCTTCGCTTCCTTGAACTGTGCGCCATTACTGCAATGCTTCATTAGAGGAGGGGTCGATTTATCGACCCACTGGGTATAGGAGAGATCCTGGATGCTGACTTTGCCACCACCACCGCCACCACCTGCATGCATGGTGCCCGACTGACTCATGCCCCAGCTCCAGGCCAGCACATCGATAGAATCTTTGTGCTCCTTATCCTGAGATTCACCTTTGATATCATCAATTTTGATAAACATGTCGCTAGCCATAACTAGTTTCCTTCCCTTTCAGGTATACCTATTCATAAAAACAATTTGCTAGCCGGTTTGGCGGGCAAACGCCTTGCATTCCCAATGTACACTTCCTAGCGATGTTAAGCTGACTTCGCACTGGGCAGTTTGGTGACCAAGCGTAAAGACACACTCAGGCCTTCCAGTTGATAATGGGGACGCAGATAGAACTTGGAGGAGTAATAGCCCGGATTACCCTCGATCTCTTCAACCACCACTTCCGCAGCAGCCAGAGGCTTCTCCGCTTTGGTGGTTTCGCTGGAGTGTTCCGGATCACCATCGACGTAATTGAGGATCCAGTCATTGAGCCAACGCTGCATATCGCCTCGCTCCTTGAAGGACCCCACCTTGTCGCGCACGATGCACTTGAGGTAATGGGCGAAGCGGCAGGTGGCGAACAGGTAGGGCAGGCGTGCCGCCAGGTTGGCGTTGGCGGTGGCATCCGGATCGTCGTATTCCGCAGGCTTGTGCAGAGATTGCGCGCCAATAAAGGCAGCGAAATCGGAGTTTTTCTTGTGTATCAGTGGCATAAACCCATTTTTGGCCAGCTCTGCTTCTCGACGATCGCTGATAGCGATCTCGGTCGGGCACTTCATATCGACGCCGCCGTCATCCGAAGGGAAGGTATGGCAGGGTAATCCCTCCACCGCGCCACCGGACTCGATGCCGCGGATCCTTGAGCACCAGCCGTAGAGTTTGAACGAGCGGTTGATATTGGTCGCCATGGCATAGGCGGCATTGGCCCAGCAGTATTTGCTGGAATCTGCACCTGCCGTCTCTTCTTCAAAATCGAACTCTTCTATCGGCTCGGTTTTGGCACCGTAGGGAAGTCTTGCCAGGAAGCGGGGCATCGCCAAACCGAGATAACGTGAGTCTTCTGATTCGCGCAGCGAACGCCAGGGTGCATATTCCGGAGTGGTGAATATCTTGGTCAGGTCGCGCGGATTGGTTAGTTCTCCCCAAGAATCCATCTGCATTAGCGAGGGGGCTGCACCCGTGATGAACGGTGCATGGGAGGCTGCAGATACCTGGGCGATGTTACTTAGCAACTCCACATCCTGGGGGCTGTGGTCGAAGTGGTAGTCTCCAACCAGGCAACCATAAGGCTCACCACCCAGCTGCCCGTATTCCTGTTCGTAGATCTGTTTGAAAATAGGACTCTGGTCCCAGGCGGTCCCCTTGAATTTCTTCAGTGTTTTGCCGAGTTCCTGTTTGGATAGATTGAAGACGCGGATTTTTAGCATCTCATCGGTTTCGGTGTTGTTGATCAGATAGTGAAGCCCCCTCCAGGCACCTTCGAGCTGTTGGAACTCATCCGTGTGGATGATCAGGTTTATCTGTTCGGTTAGTTTTTTATCGATTTCGGCAATCACCGCACTGATCGACTCAAGCGCATCGTCCGATACCAGCGTGGTGTCTTTGAGCACTTGTTCGGCAAGGATCTGGACGGCGGATTCTACCTGTTCTTTTGCCCGTTCAGATTTGGGTTTGAACTCCTTCTGTAGCAGCGCACTGAAGTCATCGGTTTCGAGCGTTTCCTGGGATGTCTGCCCTTGTTCTCTCTGAACATCGGTCATGATTTACTCCTCCTTCTCGCTGGCCGCGTCAGGCTCGTCGCTGGGTTTTGGCGCAGAGGCCAGGGATTGCAGCAGCGTCGGATCTTGAAT
>SDWN01000785.1 GCA_004195305.1 Neptunomonas sp.
CCGGTCCTGGTCGACCGGCACGCCTAACTCGCCATACCAGTACACGCCGATCAAGCGCCGAATCGCCGCTTCCATACCTGCATCCGCAAGCTCCTGATAGAGGCGCAATGCCCGAGCATCGTCATCGTCTTCAAAGGTGCGGGCCAGCACTAACTTGGCTTGATTGTCCAAGGCGGATCGCTGCTCCAGCCAACCTCGCGCTGCTGCGCTACGTCCAATCGGGTTCGCTGCATGCTCGAGCAAAAGGCTTAAATAATAACCCTGCGCCTCTCCATCGCCGGCAACGGCCGCGGCCCCTAGCCAGCGCGCCGCTTGCTGCTGATCCGCACCACCCTTCCACAGGATATAGCCCAACCGCCGCTGCGCAGCGACCACCCCCTGCTCTGCGGCCTGCTCGAAATAGGGCATTGCACCGATCGCATCGCCCCTGCGGTCAAGCATAAGCCCTCTCTGGTAGCTGGGATTGACGGTCTCAGTCTTGGACTTGGTCTCGGTCTCGGTCTCGGCCCATGCGCCGCCAGCGCTCGCAAGCAACAACAACGTCCACACCCCGAATGCTCTCATCTGCTTCATACTAACTCTCCTCAAGCTTGCGGTACAAACTAGACAGACCCAGCCCCAACTGCGCTGCGGCGGCTCTGCGGTCACCTTTATTATCCTCAACGGCCTGCTTAATCACCTCCATTTCAAACTGGCGCACCTGCTCACGCAATGTGGTTCCGGTGGAGGTAAAGCCCAACGGCTCCTTCAATAAGGCCTGGGGCAGATCCGTCGACTGAATCACACCCTCTTCTGCCAGTATTAGCGCTCGGGCGACAACATTCTCTAACTCCCTGATATTGCCAGGATAGCCATACGAGCGCAGTAGCTGCCTGGCCTCAGCCTCAACACTGAAGCCTCCCTCAAGGCCCATTTTTTTGGACTCCTTGGCCACGAAAAAATCCACCAAGCCATCGATATCCTCTTTGCGCTGCGACAACGTCGGCAATTCTATATTGAAAATATTCAACCGAAAATACAGATCCTCTCGAAATGTGCCCGCCTCGACCATCGACGGTAGATCCCGATTGGTTGCGGCGATGATTCTAACGTCGACACTGAGGGTCTTTTCGGAGCCCACCGGACGCACCGACCGATCCTCCAAAACATGCAGCAGTTTGACTTGTAAATTCAACGGCAGTTCACCAATTTCATCTAAAAAAATGGTGCCCTGATCGGCCTCCTGAAACAATCCCTTCTTTGTCTTGCTGGCGCCGGTAAACGCGCCTTTAACGTGCCCAAACAGCTCACTTTCGATCAGCGCCTCTGGAATAGCACCGCAATTCACCGGAATAAAAGACGCCTCAGAGCGCTTACTGTGCTGATGTATAGAACGCGCAGTGACCCCTTTACCAGTACCGGAATCACCGCTGATAAACACCGTACTGTCGGTCACCGCAACCTTGACAACCAGCCGCTCAACCCGCTGCATCGCTGGCGACTGCATCGAATACTGCTGCCCCTCAAAGCCCATCACCAGACGCCGCAAGGCTTGGTTTTCGGAGCGCAGGCCGATCATATCCGCCAGCTTTTGCAACCGGTTTAGCAGATCTTCGTTACGCAGCGGCTTGATCATATAATCGTGCGCACCGCAGCGCATCGCCTCAATCGCGGTATTCACCGACGCGAACGCCGTCATAACCAGAAACGCCGTGCCGATGCCCGCTGCACGCGCCTTACTCACCACATCGATCCCGCTCATATCGGGCATCCTGATATCGCACAGCGCAACATCGATACTGTCTCGCGCCAGGATCTCCAATGCCTGGGTGCCGTTTTCAGCCAGTTGCACAGAGTGCCCCGCCTTCGTTACGACATTACCAAGAATCTGCCGCAAGGCTGGTTCGTCGTCAATAACCAACACATTAAGATAACGCATCACCACCCTCTGATCTCAGCGATCCGTCGCCGCTTAACGATTCATAATTAAGAAATATTCGCACCTCTGTGCCCGCCCCTGGTGCCGACTCCAGCTCCAACAAGCCGCCATGTTCTTCAATCAGCTGCTCACAGATCGACAAACCCAACCCAGTCCCTTCACCCTTAGGCTTGGTGGTGTAAAAACTATCAAAGATATGCAGCATCGCGTCCTCAGCGATGCCGCAGCCGTTATCCCGAATAACCACCCGTAGCAGCCCGCTGGTGAGCTTGCGGGTCTGGATTAACAGCCGCGGTTGCGACTCAGCACATTGCGATGCGGTTGCAGGGGAGCCGTCCACCGCATCAATAACGGA
>SDWN01000789.1 GCA_004195305.1 Neptunomonas sp.
GGTTAAAACGTGCATCTATCTGCTCTTAAGCGCTCTGGAAGCGCATCAAGGGCAAAAAAATCAGACCAGATTTCACGCCGACGAACCAGCTCAGGACCGTCCGGACCCAGCAAGACCGTTGCCGGACGGGCCTGGATAAATTGCATCGACTGGGTGTGGCAGTAGGCGCCGACGTTGGAGATAAACAGCCGGTCGCCGACACTGAGCTGCGGCAGCAGCGCTCGTTCGCGCAAACGGTCGCTCTGCATGCACAGGGGGCCATAGATATCCACGGGTTGGAGTTGGCTGTCTTGCCGGTTGAAGGTGTCGAGGGTGGTGTTCACCCGGTGGTCATAGTAGCAGGCGGTGGGTACTAAGTTGACCCCCGCATCGACGATGATGGCTTTACCCTGGCCCTGCACCTCTTTCTTAGCCAGTACCGTACAGACCAGTTGAACAGCCCCATCTACCAACGCTCGGCCGGGTTCGAGTACCAGGGTGGGGCGCCCGCCGAACAACTCACGTGCCTGTTCGAGTTGGCCGCAGATGGCGTTGGCATAAGGGCTGAAATAGTCACCGTTGCGGCGACTGCCGCCGAACAGGTCATAGGCCGGTTTGAGGGTGTTTTTGGACGGGTAGCCGCCACCCATATCGATCATTGTCGGCTTGAGACCCAGGTCACGGGCGCGCTTAGCAACGTCAATCAGTTTTTCTGCGGCTTTGGCGTACATGTCGGGTATCAGGATGAAGGTACCGCCATGATTGTGAAGTAGTTCTAGGTTCAGGTTGGGGTTGCGCGCAATCAGCTCCAGGGCCCATTGGCAGTCACCATTTTCGTCATTAAAACCAAACTTGGTCCAGGGTGATTGACCGTATCGAAAGCTGACCCGCAGGCCTAGTCGTACCGGTTTGTTGAGGGTGTCGGCGATCTGCTCAACCATGGCAAGTTCATCACCGTTATCGATATTAACGATGGCACCTTCGCCCAGAGCCCGTTGCAGTTCGTCTTGGGTTTTGTGGGGGCCATTGAAGATGATCTCTGAGGCAGGAACCCCCAGTCTTCGTGACAGCTCATACTCTACCCCGGAGACGACTTCGGCCCAGGCCCCCTCTTCGCGCAGGATCGAACAGACCGCGGGGAGGTAGTTGGTCTTGATGGAATAGGCGACGCACGTGTCCAGGTAAGGCTTGGAGAACGCGCTGGAAAAATCGCGATAGTCCTGGCGGAGCCGCTGCTCAGAGATAACGTAGAGCGGCGAGCCGTATTTCTCCAGCAGTTTTTCCGGGTCAAAGGGGATTTCAAAGTCCGGATCTGCCAGAAAATGCTGTGTCGGATGCTTGTTTATCGCCAGAAATGGCAGCGGTTCGATCATTGGTGGCGTATAAGGTTTTTTTTCAAGCATGTCGAATGACCCCTTTGATCGTTAGTGCTGCGAGGGTGGTCGGGCGAACAAGAATTTCGCTGCTACTCCGCATAAACACCAGATTAGGATTGTTTGAAACCGCATCGGTTGATTCACCCATAGCGGTGCGCACAGCCACCCCGGGGTGGTTGGAACCCAGGCCTGCTGAGTAGAATATCCAGCCGGTAAAACGAGGGTTAATCTCGATCAGATAGAACCGATCCCGGATCTCATCGCGAATAAATTCACCCTCTACGGGGCCTACCCATTCGAGCTCGCGGAGCATTTCGCCGAAACTTGCTTCGAGCTCGGGTTGCGCGATATGGAGCGCACTCCAGGTACTGCCTCTTTCACAGCGGGCCAGCTTTTTAACGCTTAACATGGAGAGGGCGCGGTGCTGTGGATCACAGACGCAGGCCACAGCAAAGACCGGGCCGGCAATCAGCGGCTGGATGATGGCCTCGGTGTTGCCGTAACTGCGCAGCCGCAGCCAAGCAGCCCGGGCTTCGGCGGCGCTGTTCACCGCAATGCACTGGCAAATAGGGCCCTTAATCGCTGCTGGCAGTCCAACGGCCTCCAGGGCGCGAGCAACCTCTGCGTCAGAGCGCACCACGTGGCTTTCGGGAATTTCAAATGCGCCCCAGTCTGCGCGCGTCTTGGGTCCAAACAGGACCGGTTTTGAGCGGCGTTCGAAGGCTTCAAGGCTGGGCAACAGGGTGCGTACACCCATCCGGGTCAGTTCCTCCTTGATCTGGATAAAATACGGAATTTCATCGTCTATACAGGGGATGACGACGTCAAAGGGGTGGCTGAGGTACAGGGTACGCAGGCGCTCGAGAATAGCTTCGGCGTCGTTATAGGCGGGCAGTGTGCACACGGCATCGAAGAG
>SDWN01000793.1 GCA_004195305.1 Neptunomonas sp.
AAATCACAAGATCGCCGGGAGCCCCGCTCCCACAAGCCCCCCTGATCGGCGTCCGAACCTACCGGTGTCCGAGAGGGAGCAAGCCGGACTTGGTGCATATTATTTGGGTCGGGCTGAAAATCTGCGCATTGACAGCCCGTCCTCCTTTGTAGGTTGGAGTTCAGTCCGACACCGGCTGCATTTCAATCGAGTCTGACCCCATTGGTAAAGACGAAATGGCTGATCTAACGACTGATCAGAAAAAAGCGTTCAGACGCTCTCTGAATGCGGAGAAACAAGCGAGGCAACAGCTATGACTAAGCGAGATATGTTTGCTGAGTTGATGCAGGGGATTGATGATCTGAAGCAGGAGCGCGAGGGCAAAATAACTCTGCGCACAACTACAGTTGAAGAAAAACCACGGCCTGAGATCACGCCAGAGGAAATTGTAGCTTTGAGGGCTAAATTGCACGTATCACGTGCAGTATTTGCACGAATGATCCGCACTAACCCTCGCACCGTCGAGCGCTGGGAGCAGGGGAAATGCAAGCCAGACCAGGGTAGCAGAACACTTCTCAAGCTGGTTGAGTCACACCCTGAAACACTGGATATGATTGCCGAACTGTAGCGCCGAAATCAGCCCACAAAAACCTAAGAAGCATTATGCTATCGAGTGCATATTCCGGCCCATCATGAACACCCATTCTGGCGCAACGTGAACACCTATTCCAAGATAGGCAAAACGCAAGACCCCTATGCCCTGCAGGGGGCGCCTTGGTTGAAACAAACATCGGGCCCTGCATGAGCCTTCGATTTGAGGATGAGTGTTCACGTCAGCATAGGTGGCCGCCGAGAGCCTTGTCGGAATGACCAACCCGCCTGCCTTCTGGATAGGACTCCCAGCAGATAGTCACGACAGTTAATGGGCACATAGCCCTCACGTAGGATGTGGTGAGGCACGAACCGCATCAGGCAGGGTTCGGTAATGCCGGTCGGGCACAGGTGCTGCTTTTCAATCGAGTCTGTCCCTTTTGATCTTTCTTTTGATCTTCAGCCCAACAGAGATTTCAATCGAGTCTGACCCCATTGGTCTCTCAACAGAGATTTCAATCGAGTCTGACCCCATTGGTCTCTGCATCTTTTTGAATATTTCGAATATTGACACGCTTTCGAATATTGCGAATAATACACAAAGACCAGCCCACTGAGATACGCCATCATGCAACAACTACAGAACCATCTTCCCTCAGCGGAAGAGGCGAGCTTAGCCAAGGCTTGCAGCCGCGAGCTTTCTGCCATTTTGGAGACGAAGGCAGAAACCCAGACCCTGTTATTGTCCGACCCTTCAGATGTTCAGCATCAGGTAGAGGTGCCCAGCAGCGCTCTGAGGTTACTTGTCGATGTTCTGACAGAGCTTGGTGAAGGTAATACCGTTAAGCTGATCCCTGTGCATGCAGAACTCACCACCCAAGAAGCAGCCGATATACTCAGCGTCTCTCGCCCAACCTTTATCAAACTGCTGGATGACGGGCTGATACCCTATTCGCGTACTGGCAATCGCCGCAAAGTGAAATTTACCGATGTGCAAGCATACAAAGAGAGTCTGGAGCGCAAGCGTTTGGCTACTCTGGATGAGCTCTCTGCTCTGGATCAGGAATTAGGGCTGGGCTACGAATGAGTTCCAACTTTACCGTTGTCTATGATGCCTGCGTGCTCTACCCAGCACCACTGCGAAGTTTGCTCATGTATTTGGCCCTGTCGGGTCAGTTCCGAGCACGCTGGTCTGACGACATTCACGATGAATGGATTCGTAACCTGCTCAAGAAACGCAGTGATATTGCACCAGAAAAATTGGATCGGGTTCGGGTGTTAATGAACCAGAATGTACCTGGCTGTCTCGTTGAGGGCTACGAAAGCCTGATTCCCTCCATCACATTACCCGACGAAGATGACCGCCATGTCGTTGCCGCAGCTATTCAGACCCGCGCAGAAATGATTATCACGTTCAACCTGAAAGACTTCCCCGACGAATCCCTAACGCCTTACAACATGAGAGCTATTCACCCGGACGATTTCATCATGGATCTCTGTGACCTGAATTTAGCAGCCGTGATTCAGGCGACACGACAGCACAGAGCCGGTCTGAAAAACCCTGCGTTTTCAGCAGAAGCTTATCTTGACCTGCTGCTTAAACAACAGCTACCGCAAAACACAAACCTACAACTCCCGCGGACAGAGCAACCCTGAACCCAAACAAATGAAACAATCCTGCAGGTTGTTTCTTTGTATCAA
>SDWN01000071.1 GCA_004195305.1 Neptunomonas sp.
AAACATCTCCCTGCCCAACACCGAAAAGCCCCGGATGGGGAGACTGTCAACCCACTAACTCAACAGGGGCAATTCTCCAATTTCGACTGAGGCAAAACAAACCAGCCCCCAACGCCAATGCAATTCCTGAAAAATCACTATTGAAGTTTTCACCGACTCCAAGGAGCAGGAAGCAGCCAACTATTGCAAATAGGCTAGCAAAAATCCATTTGGGAGTTGGCCGTTCTCGGTAAAGAATAAAACTAAAAGCGCCGGTAAACACCGGAAAGCTACCAATAAAAATGGAAGTTCCCAAAGCAACCCCAGTTCTAGGGAGTGCGTTAAAAAAACAGATTTGTAGTGCAACGACAGAAATTGCAGCACTGATGGTTGGAATTATGGGCCAACGTTTTCTTAGCTGTGGTCGTTTGAAAAGCAAGGTGATGACAGCGAGAAACGTACCGCTGATTGCAAGGCGAATGGCTCCAATAACCTCAGGTTGGGCTCCTTCTGGAGCCAGAGCTTGTACTGTGCCAGAAGTTCCAAAAAGAACCGCAGCTAAGAGAATGTAGATATAACCAAGGAATGGTTGTGAGTCTTTCCGGCCAAGCTGCATCAATAAATCCTGCACTAATAGCTTGCTCAATAGTTAAAGTTCACCCGATTTGCGGAGCTTATCTGATGTTTTCGATACTGCCATAAAAAATGACCTAGGTAAAAGCAATCGTGCCGGAAAGGAATCCTGCTTCATCTAAGGACGAATCCTGGAATCCAAAAAATCTGGATTTACTTTTGAAAAGAGATTTCTGTTCAGTGGGTATCAGGGAAGTTGTCGTGTTTAACCTCATCTTGAACAGAAGGATCGAACGTCCGATATATTGTGTTATTGAAATTCAGGGTCGCTGGAAGTAAAAAAATCAGTCATTCTTAAAGCCCCTAACAATGTAGGACTTTCAACAATTGTCAAATCGCAAAAAAAATATTCGCTAAGCAGTGGGAAGTTGCGGTTTTGAAATGCTGTCTCGGGAATCTCATTTCGGCGATTAAAATTACGGTCTTATTAACTTCCCTCAGCCTATATAATCAATAGAATTTTGGTAGAATAAACGCCAGGGTCTGCAATCGGAACCTGTCGTTTTTCATTGTACCATCACCCCATTGCAGGAGTCGGAGGATGCGGTCTGTCAGCGGTATAATTCTGGTGATAATTTGTGTTTGCGGGTTGCCCGCAACAAGCGTCCCAGCAAAGAACGCGGGGGAAGATTTCACGGTCTGGTTGGAAACCTTCCGCGTAGAGGCCCGCTCCGCAGGAATTTCGCAAGAGACCTTGAACTCGGCACTGGCTGGTGTCAGAGGGCCGTTGCCATATGTGATCGATCTCGATCGAAAGCAGCCGGAGAGTACCCAGTCTTTAGAGGGTTATCTCGCGACCCGGGTTAACGAGATACGTATTACCAACGGTCGCAGGATGATGAGCCGTTATCCGACCTGGTTAGGCCGGGCTGAACAGAAGTACGGGGTTCAGAGGCGCTTCCTCGTGGCCCTATGGGGGATCGAGACGAACTATGGTGGACACTCGGGAAATGTTCCAATCATCCAAGCACTGGTTACGCTAGCTCATGATGTTCGCCGCAGTTCCTATTTCCGTAAAGAACTGCTTGATGCACTGCATATCCTCGATGCAGGTCACATCCGCTTGAAGCGCATGAAAGGTTCTTGGGCCGGAGCCATGGGGCAGTGCCAGTTCATGCCCTCTTCTTTTCGCCGCTATGCGGTTGATGCCGACGGCGACGGTCGCATCAATATTTGGGACTCGGTTCCTGATGTGCTGGCTTCGGCTGCCAATTACCTTAAGCAAGTGGGATGGCAGGATGACCAGACTTGGGGGCGCCCGGTAACGTTGCCTGAAAAATTCGATTTCACCTTAGTTGGACTGGAAACCCGCCTTCCGCTTTCGCGTTGGCAGTCACTTGGAGTGAGGCGGATCAATGGAAACTCCCTGCCCAGACGCGATCACGTTGCTTCGATGATCGTGCCAGATGGTCCCGGTGGGCAAGCCTATCTAGTCTATGACAATTTCCGAGCACTTCGGGCCTGGAATAAATCCAACGCCTTTGCTGTTGCGGTCGGCACTCTTTCTGATCGGTTTGCCGCTAATAGGAAAAAGGGCGGCTGAACCTGTCCTGATTAGTGTAACAAAAAAGAACCCCACAGCTCAGGAGGTAGAGAGCTGTGGGGTAAGAATTTTCTAGGAGGTTTTGAAAAAGGTTATCTCGGATCTGCCTGCCACA
>SDWN01000077.1 GCA_004195305.1 Neptunomonas sp.
TGCCCGGCGCTGCGCTGATAGAGCCAATCCGCCAGGGCTGTCAGCTCGGGGGTGATGCGCTGGAACAGGTTCTGCAGCAGTTGTTGGATGGCGCTGCGGGGGAGGGCGCTCAGGGGAAGCTGAGTGCAGAACCGGTGGTAACGGTAGCTCGGTAGCGCTAGCGCCAAAGGGCTGTCCGGTTTGATCTGGGTCGGATCATAGCTGATGAGCAGCAGCAAGGGTTGCTGTCCTAGCGGTTCGAGCAGCAGCTGGATCAGCGCGAGGGCATCGCTTCCGGCGTGGTGCAGATCATCCAGTAGCAGTACCAGGGGATCACGGTTGGCGCGAAACAGTTTTGCCAGCGCTTCGAGCTGGAGCGGGCGGCGTTCGCTGTGGCTGAGTACTGGCGTGGTCAGCGGGGCTGGCAGCAGCGCAGTCAGCTCCGGCAGCAGCGGTTGTAGCAATGCCGCATGCGACCCCAGTTGGCGTTGCAGGCGCTGTGCCCAGATGTCACGCCTGGCTTGGGGCAGGGCCAGCTTATGCCGCAACCGTTGCCGGGCAAGCTGGACGATGGATTCCATATCATCCCCCAACGACGGGTCGAACTGGACGCTGAGCAGCGCCCCCTGGGCACGGAATAGAGGCCCCCGCAGGCATTCGGCCAGACTGCTCTTGCCGCTGCCGGATGCACCTTCGATCAGTACCAGGCGACCTTCGCTGTGAACGTTCTGGAGCAGTTGCTGTAGGGTTTGTTGCTCTTGCTCGCGGCCAGCCTGGTGTTCAAATGCGATAATTTGAGCGGGCGCATCGCTGCCGCCTGGCTCGAATGCGCTGAGTGGTTGCTGCTGCTGGCAGGCCAGCTGGCTCTGTTTAAGATCGCTCTGCAGCCCCGTTAGCGACTGGTAGCGCTCCTCGGCGGGGAGCGCTAAGAGCTTGGTTAGAATCCGGCTCAGCGCGGTGGACAGGTTTGGGTTTAGTACCGGGCTTTGCTGCAGATGAGCCTGCAGCAGCTCGCCGGGGTCGGGTGCCTGGTAGGGTGGGTGTCCGTGCAGCAGGCAGTAAAACAGGCAGCCGAGCTGGTACAGCTCGGACCGCTGATCAACGGCGTAGGGCAGTGCCAGACTGGTCTCCGGTGCCTCGTAGTTGAGCTGTTCGAGCAGCTCCGGTCGATTCAGCGGCTCGGGGTCTATCAGCGTCAGCCGGTAATCCTGCTGGTCGTCGCTGCTGATGCCGATCCGGGCGGGGCTAAGCAGGGGGCGTTTAAGGTTGCGCTGCTGCCATTCACTAATCTGAGTCAGCAGTTGCAGGGCCAGCGGATAAAACTGCTCCTCAACGACGCCGTTGGTGCCGATCAGGTCGCTGAGCGCGCGTGGTTTGCTGCGTACCGGCAGGATGGTGATCGGGCGTTGGGCGTTCCGATAGGCCCCCGGTGCCACACCGGTCCAGCGTTTAAACGCTTTTTGAAAGGCCGACAGGCCCGAAAAACCCAGCTGAAACGCGATCTCGCCGAAGCTGCTGTCGCCGCGTTGGATCAACTGCAGCGCCAGGTCTTTACGGGTCTGATCGAACAGGGTCTGAAACGGCGTGCCCTGCTGGTCCAGTTTGCGCTGCATGGTGCGTAGGCTGAGGTTGAGGTGAGCGGCAACCTGTTGTCGACTGATGGCCTGGTGGCTACTCAACTGGTTGCGGATCAGGCTCTTGATCTGCGCCACCAGAGTGCCGTCGCGGCCAGCGCTGCTGAGCAGTTGATCCGCGAAGCTCTGGTGCAGGCGCTGCATCTCTTCGTTGGCATCCAGGCAGCGCAGTTCGAGGTGGCTGGCCGAGAACCGCAGCCGGTTACGGTCGGCGTTGAAACGCACCTCGGCGGCAAAGAACTGCTCGTAGCTCTGCGCCGATGCTGGCTCTGGAAAAGCGAAATCCACATTGACCAGCGGCACCTGCTTGCCGGTCAGCCAGCGGGTCCAGTTGTGCAGACCGGCCAGCAGCCATTCAACCAGGGGGCGGTCATTGTCGTCCGCCAGGTCGAGCACCAGCGTGACCTGTTCTGCCTCCTGCTCCAGGCTCAGATGGACCCCCTCAACCAGCAGCGGCAGGTAGTCGTTGAGTAACTGATAGGCCTGGCGCAGATTGGCGGCGGTGGACATCAGGAAGCCCACCGAGCCCAGCATCCGTGGTTGGGTCGCCTCACCGATCCTCAGTGCCATGCGCGGGTTGCCGGTACGCTGCGCCAGCTCGAGCAGCAGGCTGGAAAAGAGAGCCGCGGGGATGCGGGCGCCGCTGTGGGCAATAT
>SDWN01000080.1 GCA_004195305.1 Neptunomonas sp.
ACGTATCGGCAACGCAGGTAGATTTTCAACAACCTGCTAGACCACCGGGACTTATTCGCAGGCTGTCCAGCACCGTTCCCGCTAAACTGGCAACCCGCTCAGGCTCGGCTACGCTTACCTTGATGTTCTCACCACCCGCCATCAAGGACGATGCTATGAATCTAACGCCCCTCAGTGTAACTATGCTGGCAACAGCTCTGTGCTATACCTCTCAAGTTTCCGCCAACCCCAGCACCGGCTTGAATGAATCCACGCCGCTGGCATTGCCTGATTCCGACCAGATCCAGCCCGCCATCACACCCAAATTGATGCTGGGCAAGTGGTATCGGGATGATATCGCGCTACAGCAGTACTGGATCAGCGAGAAGCTCGATGGCGTCCGGGCATACTGGAATGGCCAGCAGCTTATCTCACGCCAGGGCTATCCCATCTATGCACCTCTGTGGTTTACCCGGGCACTACCTGCAACGCCACTAGACGGAGAACTCTGGAGCGGTCAGGGGCAGTTTGAAGCCACCTCCGCAGCCATTCGCCGCTATCGCCCATTAGATCAGGAGTGGCGAGGAATTCAGTACCGCGTATTCGACCTTCCCTCCAGCACTCTGCCATTCCAACAACGGATACCTTTGCTGCAACAACTCATCCGGCAACTTAACGTCCCGCACATCGAAACGCTGAGTTATTTCCAAGCATCAAGCCATCCAGAGCTTCTCATGCTGCTACAGCATCACGTGGATTCAGGCGCAGAAGGATTGATGCTAAATCGCGTCGATGCTGATTATCGGGACCAGCGAACCGATGCGCTTCTGAAGCTAAAAGCAGCTCAGGACGGCGAAGCGCTCGTTCTCGCGCATCTGCCCGGGAAAGGTAAATATACGGGGATGCTGGGGTCTATCAGGGTGGAATTAGAATCGGGGCAACAGTTCAACATCGGTAGTGGATTTACGGACCAACAGCGCCAAAACCCGCCGTCCATCGGCGCAACCGTCAGTTTTAAGCACTTTGGCTTTACCACTACCGGAAAACCTCGCTTTGCCAGTTTCAAACACCTTTACGACGGCGAATTCTCCTATCGTTAAAGCATCCTCTGGCACCCACCAAGGATCTGTAAATCCTGTCTCGCCGGGAGCCAGGACTTATACAGGAGTGGTTTTCAGCGAAAAAACTCTACACGGCTGGCGGGTCAAACCGAAAAGGAGGAACCGCAACCACAGGTCGTGGTGGCATTGGGGTTCTTAATCACAAACTGCGAGCCCTGCAGGCCCTCTTTGTAATCAACTTCGGATCCAGCCAGGTATTGAAAGCTCATCGGATCGACCAACAGGGTTACCCCGTTTTTCTCCACCGCGGTATCATCCTCGCTCATCTGTTCGTCGAACGAAAACCCGTAAGAAAATCCAGAACAACCTCCGCCGGTCACGAATACTCGCAGCTTGAGGCTATCGTTCTGCTCCTCTTCGATCAGACTTTTCACCTTTGCAGCAGCGGCATCGGTAAAAACCAGCGGGCTCTCCGTGTCATTCGTGTCCCACTCTTCAACCGCACTCATAAAACCTCCATACAGCACTAAATTCTGAACGTCATTATGCAATTAACCAACCAAACCAGTCAAGAATTAGCGGTCATTGCAGCCTAATCGCTTTAGGGAAGTAACGCAACGATCTCTAATCCGGCCGTCTCAGCAAAGCCAAACATGATATTCATGTTCTGTACCGCCTGCCCTGCCGCACCTTTAACCAGGTTATCGATAACCGACAACACCACCACGGTATCATCATCCTGCGGCCGATACACCGCGATGCGGCAATGATTAGCCCCTTTAACACTCCGCGTTTCCGGCAGACTTCCCGCAGGCATGACATCGACGAAGGGCTCATTGGCGTAACGCTCTTCAAAAATCTGCTGCAGATTATCGACAGGGTCTTTCAACACTCCGTACAGCGTGGCGTGAATACCCCGGATCATCGGCACCAGGTGCGGCACGAAAGTCAGTCCGACCGGGAATCCAGCCACCTCTGCAAGCCCCTGTTTAATCTCGGGCAGGTGTCGATGGCCGGTCACACCGTAGGCTTTGAAACTTTCACTGGCCTCGCACAGTAACGAACCGACACTGGCACCCCGTCCTGCACCGCTGACGCCCGACTTACAATCTGCGATCAGCCGCCGACGATTGATCAACCCCTGCTCCAGCAAAGGCAGAAAGCCCAGCTGGGCCGCGGTAGGATAACATCCGGGGTTAGCGACCAGACGCGCCGCACGGATCTGCTC